>NZ_JACJSP010000009.1 GCF_014698235.1 Limnothrix sp. FACHB-406
ATGAGCGTAACATTGGTGTACTACTTTTTGATTGTTTGGGGTAAGAATTACATCTTCTTACCCCTTTTTTATAACCTGAATCTGTCATTCAACACTTCTGGTCTTGATCTTAATCCCTAGCCCTAGGAAAGCGGGATGCGTCCCTAACTCGGGAAACTGCAAATTACATTTTGATTGTGATTGTGATCACTCAAAGTTCTACTATTTTAAAGTCTGGCTCAAGCAGCGATCCAATTTGACCCCATCTTGAGGAATCGCTGAAGGGATCATCCCCTCAGCGCCCGAGAAGCGATTGCCATCAGGCACAGTCGCCTACTGAAGTTGCAGTCGGCCGCGGGTTTGTAGATCTTTGATCGTGCGATTGCCGGTGCAAAACATGGCGGTTTCCAATTCCGCAATCAACACATCACACAGAAAATCCAAAGCACTGTCGGACTCGTTAGCCGCATGTAAAAAGGGCATGGCGAATCCCGCCAAATTTGCCCCGAGGGCGATCGCCTTGGCCGCATCCAAACCATTGCGCAGACCACCGGACGCAATGAGCGGAATCGTCGGGGCTACCTGGCGAATTGCAGTGATACATTCAGCCGTGGGAATGCCCCAATCACCAAAGGTTTCGCCCAAGCGACGCTGTTTAGGATCCAAAGCCCGCACGCTCTCCACTTTGGCCCAAGACGTGCCCCCCGCGCCGGCCACGTCGATCGCCTGGACACCGGCCGCCAGCAACTTTTCAGCCATGGTGCGCGAAATGCCGTTGCCCACCTCCTTGGCAATCACAGGCACGGGCAGTTGGGCACAAAGGTCTGCGATGCGATCGAGTAACCCAGCAAAGTTGCGATCGCCCCTGGTTTGCACCGCCTCTTGCAAGGGATTCAGATGCAAAATCAACGCATCTGCTGCCAACCAATCCACCAAAGACTGGCACTCAGCCAAACCATAGCGATAGTTAAGTTGCACCGCCCCCAGGTTGGCAAACAACGGAATGTCTGGAGCGACCGATCGCACCGCAAAGGTTCGGCGCACCTCCGGCCGCTCCACCGCCACCCGCTGTGAGCCAACGCCCATGGCTAAGCCCCAGCGCTGGGCCGCCGCCGCCAACCGCATATTGATTTGTTCTGCCTGGTCTGTGCCGCCCGTCATGGAGGAAATGAGCAACGGGGCCCGCAGCGGTTTGCCCAGAAATTGAGTGCTGGGATCAATGGTCGATCGATCCAGTTCCGGCAAACAGCAATGCTCAAATCGGTAGCGATCCAAGCCGCTGCCCACCTGCCGGAACTGCACATCGTCTTGCAAGCAGGCTCGCAGGTGGTCGGCTTTGCGATTTTGGGTCGCTTGGGCGGCCTCGGGCGCGGTGCTGGGGGCGGGTTGGGGCAAAAACTCGGTGGATTGCATGGCGCTGGGAACAAGAACCATCCCTTAGTGTCGCGTGACCCGATCGCCCTGTATGAGTCCCCGCCAACTTTTGCAACATTGAGGCTGGCCAATGGCTGTGGCAAAGCCCATGGCCAAAAGCCTTGAAATTGCTTCAGACAAGGGGCTGAGGCCCCCTGCCCGAGATGGTCGATCAGCCGATCGGTCAATCCTCGATCGGTCAATCCTCGATCGGCTGATCCATTGATTAATTACTGGAGAACCGAGAAAAGCCAAAGGTTCGATCGAGCGAACGCCCAATCAGCAACTTACTCTTCTTCTTCCTCCTCTTCGTCGTAATCTTCTTCTTCCTCCTCTTCGTCGTAATCTTCCTCCTCCTCTTCTTCTTCGTAGTCCTCTTCTACTTCTTCTTCGTCATATTCCTCCTCTTCGTCGTAATCTTCTTCCTCCTCCTCTTCCGAATCTTCGTAATCTTCGTCCTCGTCGCCTTCTTCGCCGTCGTAGTCTACTGAGACGCTGATTTCTTCGTCCTCTTCCTCTGAGTAGTCATAATCACTCTCATCGTCCTCAGAGTTGTAGTCACTGGCAAATTCTTCGTCATCTTCGCTGTCAATACCAGCCGAAAAATCTAGATCCGAAACTTGCTGAATTGCCCAGCAATCGAAACACAAATCCGTGTTGGCCATGTAGTCATAGGGGATATAGCAATAGCCTTGATCACCCCAATCCGATCCCCAAGAATTGCGTACAATAAAGGCTTCATTGCGATCGGAATAACCCACACAGAGCATGGCGTGGGCCCCGTGGGTTTCGCGAACTTGTTCATTGCGGCTGGGCAACGGAACGCGGCCGCCTTTTCCCGCTTGATTAAAAGAATCGTAGAGAATCAAGCCAAAGGCAAAGGGATAACCCTCTGCTAAACAACCTTTCATGGCTGCTAAATCAATGGGAATTTCACGGGCTTCATCCACCAAAAAGTTCTGTGCTTCCTCGTAAGCTTCGGGGGAAGGTTCCGTGTCAAAGTCTTCAGGAACATAGGGCCAGGTTTCTTCGGTGCAAGCGCCAACTTCTTCGAGCACTTGGATGCTGCCGCTGATGGAACTGCCACCGTCGCCTACGGTTCCTTCCGCGCGCCGCGTGTTGTAGTAGATAAACAAGCGGCTGATGTCGCCCGCTTCTCCGTGGGCCCGCTGCGCTAAATATTCATAGGCTCCGGCGATCGCGTTGGCGGTGCAACTGCCCACGGTGGATTGATCTTCAACGGGGGTCATGTATTGACGCAAATCAACGCGGCTGGGCAACTGATCAGCACCAAGTTTTGACTGAAACAGACTAAATCTCGGCGGCTTGCTTGTGGATTTGACACAAGCGCCAACCCGAATTTTTTTGCCGCTGCGGCGGTTAACCAAATAACCAATTTTTGCCATGGTTCAGAGAGCCTAAAAAATAGACGATCAGTGGTTGAGAAGGGTAGGCATTGGAGGGGGCTGGATCGTTGCCCGGGTCGCACCGTAGCCAGGGATTGGGCGATCGCCCCCCATACGGGGGCTGCCGTTTCTGGTTATAGCCTGTTTTTGAATGAGCACCCAAAAGGCGTACCAAAAATGTCAAAATGAGCCTGAAAAGTAACTCATTCAGCAAGATTAATCCAGCTCATTCATCGGCAGTGGGTTGGGAGAGGCAGGGCAGAGGTTAACCGTGATCCCCGAACAGCTCATCCTCAAAAATTTCCTTAGCTATCGAGAAGCAACCCTACACTTTGGGGGGCTACAAACGGCTTGCATTTGTGGAGCCAATGGTGCAGGGAAGTCATCACTCCTAGAAGCCATGGCTTGGGCAATTTGGGGTAAAAGTCGCGCTTCCACTGAAGATGATGTGATCTTCGCGGGCGAAACGGAAGCAACCGTTAACTTTACCTTTCGGTTTGGGCATGAGGTTTATCGGGTGATTCGAACACGCCGATTGGGCCAAACCACTGCTTTGGAATTTCAGATGGCGATCGATGAGGGCGATCCCGATCAATGGGCCTTTCGCAGCCTGACGGAACGGGGGTCAAGGGCGACCCAAGCCGCTATTTTGCAGCGCTTGCGGCTGGACTATGACACTTTTGTTAATTCCGCCTATTTGCGTCAGGGACGAGCCGATGAATTCATGTTGAAAACACCGGCCGATCGCAAGGATATTTTGGCGGATTTGTTGAAGCTGGGGCAATACGATGATTTGGCAGAACAGGCGAGGGAACGCTCAAAGCTGCTGAAGGGTGAAGCCAAGCAACTGGAGGAGTCGATTCAATCGCAGGAGCAAAAGCTAGCCGATCGAACGAGTTTGGCCCAAGAGTTAGCCACCGTTGAGCAGCAGCTCAAGACGTTACGGGGCGATCGGCAAAAGGCAGAAACCCGACTGGAGCAGTTACGATCGATTGCAGTGCAACGCCAAACCCAGCAACAACAATTGCAATGGATTCAGCAGCAGCAACAAACCGTTCACCAAGAGCTGGAACGGTTAGCCCAGGAAGGTCAACGGCTGGCCCAGCGACAAGCAGAAATCGATCGCACCCTGGCCGCTCAAACGGAAATTGAAGCGGGAATTCAGCAGCTTCAGCAATGGCAACGGGAAGATGAGCTTTTGGGTCAAAAATCCCAGCAATATCATCAATGGACAACGGAGCGAAACCGGCAACAACAAGCGCTCGATCGGGAAGTGAACCGATTGGAAAATGAGCAGCGCACATTGCATAGTCGCTTGCAGGATTTGGCACAACAGGAACAGGAATTACACAGCATCCTGAATCAGCGATCGGAGGTGGAGTCGGCGGCCACTCAGTGGCAAACTGCACGCCACCATTTAAACCAATTGGAGCAAATGCAAACCCAGGCGGCTCCTTTGGTGCAACGGCGACAACAGCTTCTTCAAGAGGGCGATCGGGTGCGATCTCGCTTGGTAGCTCGCCTGGAGGAATTGCAGAATTTGCAGCAACGAGCGATGGCTTCCGTGGCGCGTCGTCCCCAACTCATTCAGCAATGGGAACAGATTGATCAGCGAATTCAAGCCCTTGAAAATCGCAAAGTTTATCAAGATCGGGTGCAAGAGAAAGGCACTGAACGAAAAGGGTTTATTGATCGCTTAACAGGAATGCGGGTGGATTTAGAAAATCAGCTTGCAAAACTGACTGAAAAAATGACCCTATTGGCAGAACAACCAGCGATTCAAAAGGGTCAAAACCAGAAAAATCACACAATCTTAGAGGATTACGGTGCTTGTCCCCTGTGCGACCAACCCTTGGATCAACATCACCTGGAGCGAGTGCAAGCCAAGCAAAAACTCGAAGAAACGGAACTGCGCGATCGCCTGTGGGTGCTCCAAGAGCAGTTGGCTTTGACAGAACGTGAAATTCAGATTTTGCGCCAGGAATATCGAGACCTCAAACAGGAATTGCAGCCCCTGAATCGTTTGATTGAAGAACGGGGCAAGCTGCAAGAACAACTGCAAACCCTGGAGCAAGAGCAAATTTCTTTGACGGCTCAGGAGGCCACAATCGCCCAGCTCACAGCGACTTTAGATTGGTTTGATCGGGGCGGATCAGTCCCCGAACCGTTACCAGAATTGGGGCGATCGCTCCCAGATTTGCGGCATGAACTAGCTGAGTTAGACGATCGCCTAACAGCCTTGAATTTTGACGATCGAAACCTGGCTTTGGCGCGGGCTGAGGTTGATCGCTGGCGATGGGTGGAACTGAAGCAACATGAGCTGAACCAAGCCCAACGCAAGCTAGAGCAATTGCAACAACGCCGACCAGATTTATTGGCAGAGCGCGATCGACTTCAAAAAACCTTAGCCAGTCACTTAGACCCGGCCGAACCCACTTCATTAACCGCTCAATTAGCCCTGATTAACCAACAACTGACAGCGCTAAATTATCAACCCGATCGCCATGAGCAAGTACGGGCAAAATTGCGATCGGCTCAGGGGTGGTTAGCCCGAGCAGAAACCCTGCGTCAATGCCAACAGGAAGCGCCCCAACTGCTCGATCGGCAACGTCAGCTCGCCCAAGCCCAACAGAGCCAAACCGAAACCCAAAATCAACTCGCAAAACAGTGGGCAGAGGTGCAATCGCAACTGGCTAACCAACCGGATCCGAGCCAGGATTTACAACAGCTCGATGCACAACTCAATGATCTGCAACGGGCGATCGAATCAACGGTAGCCAAGCAAGCCCAACTTTCTCAACAGCAGGAATTTTTGCAACAACTGGCGGAGCAAATCGGGCGCGATCGACAACAGCTTCAGCAAAAACATCATCAACAGCGCGTTTACGATGAGTTAGCCAAGGCCTTTGGCAAAAACGGAATTCAGGCCTTGGCGATTGAAACCCTCTTGCCTCAACTGGAAGCGGAAGCCAATCGAATTTTGTCCCAATTAAGTGCCAACCAACTGCACATTAATTTTGTGACTCAACGCCTCAAAAAAACCGCAACTAAGCGACAGAAGGCAACCGATTTAGCTAGCGCCACCATCGAAACCCTAGAAATTCAAATTGCCGATGCTCAAGGCACTCGTCCCTATGAAACCTATTCCGGGGGCGAATCTTTTCGGATTAATTTTGCAATTCGGCTTGCCCTGTCGCGACTGTTAGCCCAGCGATCGGGAACGGCGTTGCAACTCCTGATCATTGATGAAGGATTTGGCACCCAAGATGATGCGGGGCGCGATCGACTGGTGGCAGCCATTAATGCGATCGCCCCAGATTTTGGTTGCATCCTCACGGTCACCCACATTCCCCAACTCAAGGAGGCGTTCACCGCCCGCATTGAAGTGCAAAAAACCGCTGAAGGTTCAAAATTGGCCGTTTTTCTCTAAGTTTTTGCCCTCAGTTTTTTCTCTAGGGTTTTCTCTAAGTCTTTTGACCTAGCGCCCAGATTTAGCGCGGGCCCTCTTGCGCCCACGCCCCTTCCCCCACCTAGCTCAAGTCGGGTTTTCGTTGCGGAGTCTTTGGGCAATCCAATTTCCGCCATTCAACCTCTGTGAAAGTTTTCTGTGAAAGTTTCGTGAACAAGTGCCGGATCCCTTTTGAGGTTCGGAACTTTCCCCTTAGAATGGGGAGACAACTTTGCCGTTGCTACCCGACTTTGCAACCTAGGTTGGCATCTGATGCTGAAGCTCAACGAGATGCTCCAAATGCTCCCGAGCCGATCGCCCCGTCGATCGCTCAGTACCGTGCTGGCCACCACCCTCGCCGCCAGCGCGATCGCCCTGCCCAGCCAGGCCAGCAGCCTTTGTGTGGGCGATCGCCAACAGTCCCTCTGCCTGGAGTCCGGCGCGCAGTACGTGAGTGTGGCTGGCGCTTGGGATGAGTCGCTGTTGGCAACGGGCATCGATCCTGGCCATGCGGCCGAGGTCGATCGCCTCTATCAATCCGTTCTGGGTCGTCCGGCAGATTTGGCCGGGCTGCGCACCTACGCTCGAGCGCTGGAACAGGGTTGGTCAGTGCGCAAAGTGCGCTGGGCCATTGCCAACAGTGCCGAAGCGCAGGTGGCGATTCACCGCATCTATCGAGAAGTGCTCGATCGCGCGGCCGACGAAGAAGGCCTGGATACCTATCGCGATCGCCTGGAACGAGGCTGGGAACTGAGTCGCGTTCGCACCGACATTGGCTCCAGCTACGAAGCCCAATCCCGCCGCCGCAGCCTCACCAGCTAGGCGATCGGTTACCCCCAATCTGGCGAAGAGTCTGGCGAAGGTCTCGCTCTGGACAGCCAGGAGCCGCACCCAACCGGCCCGAAATCGCAAAACGAATTCCAAAATCCAAAAGCCCACGCTGCCATCGAAAGCAAGCGTGGGCTTGCTGCGATCCCGCTCATTTAGAAACCGATTTAGAAATTGCTGGCATCCCACAGATTCAGCGCAGATTTAGAACAGATTGAGCGCAGATTTAGCGATAAGACCTGGAAACGCGGCTGAGAAACGAAGTTTGGCAACGAAGTTTGGCAACGAAGCTTGAAAATGACGGCGCAAGGCATGGGAAGTTTAGAATTCAAGGGGCAGGGCTAATCAGGGCTGACCGATCGAGCCGTTGAACTCAAAATCCTCAATTTTCCCGATAATTAACCCTATGTCTCCGTTGAACGATTCCGCCTTCACTCGTCGTCGGTTGCTGCAATACGGGGCGATCGCCCTCGGTTCCGGCTTGGTCACCGCCTGTGGCAACAACACCAGCAGCGAACCCAGCCCAACCGGCGAAAAGGGCCTCGATCGGGTCACCCTCGCCACAGACTGGGTTGCCCAAGCGGAACATGGCGGCTTTTACCAAGCCCTGGCCACCGGCATTTATCAGGAATATGGCCTGGATGTAAAAATTCGGATGGGCGGCCCCCAGGCGGCCACGGGCACACAACTGCTGTTTGGGAAAGTGGTGGACTTTGCCATGAGCAACAGCACGATCGCCCTGAATGCTGTCGCAGAAGGCGTTCCCAAAATCACCGTCGCCGCCTATTTCCAAAAGGATCCCCGCTGCATTGTGGCCCATCCCGGCGTAAAAGATTTGTCGGAACTGAAGGGCAAGCCCCTGTTTGTCACGCCCCAAGCCGTTTCAGATTTTTGGGGACTGTTGGCTAAAAAATACGGATTTACGGATAGTCAGCGCCGGGTTTATAACTTTAATCCCGCACCCTTTTTAGCTGATAAAACTTCTGCCCAACAGGGATTTGTTACCTCAGAACCCTACACCATTGAGAAAGAAGGCGGCTTCAAACCCAGCGTTTTCCTGCTAGCTGATGTGGGTTATAAACCCTACGCCACCACCATCGACACCACATCCCAAATGATTGCCGAAAAGCCCGATGTGGTGAAACGTTTTGTGCAGGCTTCTGCCAAAGGTTGGTATAGCTATTTAGCCGATCCAGCGCCTGGCAATGCCTTGATTAAAAAAGACTATCCGGAGATGACAGACGATCGCTTGACCTATGGACTCGGGAAGCTCAAGGAATATGGCATTGTGCTTTCGGGCGATGCGATTACTAATGGCATTGGCTACATGACCGAAGCCCGCTGGCAGGAATTTTTTGAAAACATGGTTGAGTATGGGGTCTATCCCAAAACACTTGATTATCGCAAGGCTTTCACCCTCGATTTTGTGCAAGATTTGCCCACCTCGGCCTAAGGCCTGTCGTCATTTCCTAGGATCAGGCGGAAATGATTGATTTTCCGTATCCCAGTCGTTGTAACAAGGGGCTTAAGCCCCTTGTCCCCCACGATCTGCCAACGGCGGAATCAAGGTTTCGGACGATTTGACGACACGGCCTAAGGCTAGCTAATGCTGCTGAGCATCTGTCCAAGCGCCTAATTCCATCATCGCGCGATCGAAGACAAGGGGCTTGATTCCCTTGCCTGGGGCAGATCGGTTGAAAAAACAAGCCTTCCAGTGCCCATTGAACTTGATTGAACGGATGCTAGATCCTGGTTACCGTTCCGAAGCTGGAATCGGAATTTTTCAGTAGATTAGTGATTAGCGCACACTTGCGGGACAACTCCCTTTCGAGTCATTCGAGGGTTAATTCAAGGGTTAATCAACAGTTATGGTGATCGCCACGCAACCGACCAATTCGGCTCATTGGGATCTTGAGGCCCAAATTCGGGAAACCCTCGATCGCCAACGACAGTTTTTTGCCACCGGTCGCCCCCGCGATTTGGAATTTCGGCGCGACCAATTAACCAAGCTGCGCCAAGCGATTCAGGCCAAGCAGGACGCGATCGTGGCGGCGGTACAACAGGACTTGGGCCGACCGGAATATGAGGCCTATTTTGAATTGGCTTCGATCGCAGAAGTTGACGGGGCCCTGAAAAATTTGACCCAATGGGCCAAGCCCCAAAAGGCCAAGTTGTCGATCGATCAATGGCCGGGTTCCGCTTGGATTGAACCGCAACCCCTGGGGGTGGCGTTGATTATTGGCCCCTGGAACTATCCCTTTTCTTTGGCGATTTCACCGTTGGTGGGGGCGATCGCGGCGGGAAATTGCGCGATCGTGAAACCCTCGGAAGTGGCTCCGGCCACGGCGGCAGTGGTGGCAACCCTGATTCGGGAAACCTTTGACCCGTCTTTTGTGGCGGTGTTTGAAGGGGATGCTGCCACCAGCCAAGCCCTGTTGGCCAACAAGTTTGACCATATTTTCTTCACGGGTGGGACGGCCATTGGGCGCATTGTGATGGCAGCGGCGGCCCAGCACCTCACGCCGGTCACCCTGGAGTTGGGGGGCAAGAGTCCTTGCTTTGTGACGGCGGATGCCAATTTGGCGATCGCGGCGAAGCGGATCGCTTGGGGCAAATTCCTCAACGCTGGCCAAACTTGCATCGCACCGGATTATCTTTTGGTCGATCGGGCGGTGATGCCGGAGTTGCTGGCCCAATTGCGCGGGGCGGTCACGGCATTTTATGGAACCGATCCGGCCCAGAGTGGGGATTTTGGGCGAATTATTAACGATCGCCAGTTCGATCGCCTGGCTGCGTTGCTGGAGTCTGGGAAACCGTTCTTGGGCGGCCAACACAACCGGGCCGATCGCTACATTGCCCCCACCATCCTCACCGATGTGGATTGGGACAGCCCCGTGATGGCCGATGAAATCTTTGGGCCCATTCTGCCGGTGTTGCCCTACGACCAACTGGATCAGGCGATCGCCCAAGTGAACAGTCGCCCCAAACCTCTGGCGCTGTATGTGTTTTCGGAAAATACCCAAACCCAACGCTACTTGCTCGATCGCACCAGTTCCGGCGGCGCTTGCATCAATGAAACGGTGATGCATGTGGGTTGTCCGTCGCTGCCCTTTGGCGGGGTGGGCGACAGCGGCATCGGCAGCTATCACGGCAAGGCCAGCTTTGACACCTTCTCGCACCATCGCAGCGTTTTGAAGAAGGCCACTTG
Organism: Limnothrix sp. FACHB-406; assembly: GCF_014698235.1. Classification (NCBI taxonomy): domain Bacteria; kingdom Bacillati; phylum Cyanobacteriota; class Cyanophyceae; order Pseudanabaenales; family Pseudanabaenaceae; genus Limnothrix; species Limnothrix sp. FACHB-406. Next base: position 10,283 of record NZ_JACJSP010000009.1, read on the forward strand.
GCTCGATTTAGATTGGCGCTATGCCCCCTATGCCCAAAAGGTCGGCCTGATTAAAAAATTGCTGGGTATGGGTTAGAACCGGCGATCCTCCCGATCCCTCCCGATCCGCAAAGATAAGGGGCTTCAGCCCCTTCACTGGCTTCAACTTAACGAAATTGTCGTTCTAGCGACTCTCGGGTTGCCCTCACCCCAACCCCTCTCCCAGAGCGGGAGAGGGGCTATTCTGACTCCCCTTCTCCCGACTTGGGAGAAGGGGCTGGGGGATGAGGGAATCAGCCATTTTCGCGGTTAAAACAGCTTAAGTTGAAGCGAATGCAGCCCCTTGCGCCCAAAACCAGGGGTGCTGTGCCAAGACTTCAAGGCTCTGTTCAGCTCCCCTCTCAGATTTGATTAACCAGCCGATTACATTTTGCAAAGCGATCGCCCGTTGATTGCGCCCACGATCCCGCTAGGATGGCAACTATAGGGATCAGGCTTGAACCACGGAGCCACAGCAATGACGATCGCCACAGCAACCCCCCCAACGGCCAAACCCCGCGACGTGCAAGTGATGCCGATCGGCCCTGGCACCACCGTGTTGCGATCGCGCACCTGGGAACGCCTGAAATTTGAGATTGAATATTCCCTCAAAAAAGGCACTACCGCCAATGCCTATCTAATTCAAGGCGATCAGGTGGCCCTGATTGACCCGCCGGGGCAAACCTTCACCGATGTGTTTTTGAATAAATTGGCGCAGCGGTTGGGCGATCGGGTGATCGACTACGTTATTTTGGGCCACCTGAACGCCAACCGGGCCGCCACCATTGAAAGGCTCCTGGAAGCCAGCCAGCCCCCCCGCTTCATTTGCTCCAACCCGGCGGCCATCACCCTGCGATCGCTCTTTCCCGATCGGGACTTGGTGATCGAGGTGGTGCGTGGCGAAGAAACTCTTGATCTGGGCCAAGGTCACCTGCTGAAATTCATTCCGATTCCGACTCCCCGTTGGCCCGATGGCATGGTTACCTACGACCCCGCCAGCCAAATTGCCTTCACCGACAAGCTTTACGGGGCCCATGTTTGCGGCGATCAGATTTTTGATGAGGGTTGGCAGATTTACGAGGACGATCGGCGGTTTTATTACGACTGCCTGCACGCTTCCCAGTCCAAACAGGTCAGCACCGCCCTTGATAAATTAGACGACCTGCCCGCCGCCACCTACGCGCCGGGCCACGGGCCGATCGTGCGCTATGGCTTTGCGGAACTGCGCCACGCCTATCGCCACTGGACGCAACAGCAGACAGAAAAGGAACTTTCCGTAGCCCTGATTTTTGCCTCGGCCTATGGCAACACGGCCGCCGTGGCCCAAAGCATTGCCCGAGGCATCACCAAGGCCGGCGTGGCGGTGGAGTCGATCAACTGCGAATATTTGGATCCCGAGGAAATTAAAGGGGCGATCGAGAAATGCGCCGGTTTCATCATCGGCTCCCCCACCTTGGGCGGCCATGCTCCCACCCAAATCCAAACGGCCCTGGGCATTGTTCTGAACAGCGCTGACAAGAGCAAACCCGCCGGGGTGTTCGGTTCCTTTGGTTGGAGCGGCGAGGCGATCGACCTGTTGGAAAGCAAGCTCCAGGACGGGGGCTACCAATTTGCCATGCCCACGATCCGGGTCAAATTTGCCCCCACCCAAGCGGTCTTGCAACAGTGCGAAGAGGCGGGCACGGACTTTGCCCAGGCCCTGCAACGGGCCAACAAACGTCGCGCTCCCAAACCGGCCGCCGGTACGGCCGATCGCACGGCCCAGGCCGTTGGGCGCGTGGTGGGTTCCCTGTGCGTGGTCACCGCCAGCCAGGATGATGTGCAAACCGCCATGCTGGCCTCCTGGGTCTCCCAAGCCACCTTCAAGCCACCGGGGGTGACGATCGCCGTGGCCAAGGAACGGGCGATCGAGTCCCTAATGCATGAGGGTTCGCAGTTTGTCCTGAACGTGTTGGCGGAAGGCAAACAACTGCGGCGGCACTTCATGAAAAACTTCCCGCCAGGGGCCGATCGGTTCGAGGGGTTACAGGTGGAAACCGCCAGCAATGGTTGCCCGGTGTTGACCGATGCTCTGGCTTTTCTGGAATGCACCGTGCGCAGTCGCATGGAATGTGGCGATCACTGGGTGGTTTATGCCACTGCCAACAGCGGCAAAGTGCTCGACACCACAGGAGTCACGGCGGTTCACCACCGGCGATCGGGCAGCCAATACTAAAACACCGCGCTGCAATACCGTACTGCAATACCACACTACCCCTTGCCCCTTTTTGCCGCCCGACCATGGCCCGCTACGTCCTGTTTTATAAGCCCTTTCAGGTGATGAGCCAATTTAGCCCCTCCGAGGGCAAGGCCACCCTGAAGGACTTTATTGATGTGCCTGAGATCTACCCGATCGGGCGGTTGGATTGGGACAGCGAAGGGTTAATGCTGCTGTCAGACGATGGGCCGCTGCAACATCGGTTAAGTGATCCCCGCTGGGGCCATCCCCGCACCTACTGGGCCCAGGTGGAACAGATTCCCCCGGATCAGGCGATCGCCCAACTGCAACGGGGTGTGACCATTCAAGACTACCGAACCCGCCCCGCTCAGGTGCGTCTGTTGCCCGAGGAGCCAACCCTGCCGCCTCGCGATCCGCCCATTCGGTTTCGGAAATCCGTGCCCACCGCCTGGTTGGAGTTAACCCTCACCGAGGGCCGCAATCGCCAGGTGCGACGGATGACGGCGGCCGTGGGCCATCCCACCTTGCGCTTGGTGCGGGTGGCGATCGGATCGCTCACCTTGGCGGGGTTGGAGCCGGGCCAGTGGCGCTTTCTGACCGCAACGGAACTAGCCAGCCTGCGGGCGATCGCCCAATCTTCCCAGCCAGCCTCGGCGGCCAGGGGTGAACCCACTGCGCGATCGCCCCGAAGTCGCCCGGCCAAACGTCGGGGGCGATCGGCGCGATCGTAAGCCGCCTCGGAAAACCCACTTCCAAGGGCGACTTCCTTAAAATGGCCATGGAATCCCCATCGTTCGTTAGGCCGGGCCATGCGCTATCGCATCCATCACGCAATTCATTACACCTATAGCCAACCCGTCGAACTTGGCCCCCATACCCTGCGATTGCGGCCCCGTTGCGATGGATCCCAGGTCTTGCACGATTTTCAGCTTCAGGTGTCACCGCACCCCCTGGGTTTAGCCGATATTTTTGACCTGGAAGGCAACACGGTCATTCAAAGTTGGTTTAACCGAGATCTGGTGGAGTCCTTGCATGTGAAGGCCACCAGCATTGTGGAAACCCTGCGATCGAACCCGTTTAACTTTTTGCTGGAACCTTGGGCCCTGTCGCTCCCCTTTGACTATCCCGCCTCAACGCTGGCCCAAGTGCGACCTTACCTGAGCGATCAACGGTTGGGGGGCGATCGACTCGATCCCGCCATTTGGGAGTTGGCCCAAGGGTTGCTTTACAAAAACCATGGCAACACCCTGGAATTTTTGGGCGACTTGAACCAAACAGTCTATAACCACTGTTGCTATCAGCAGCGAGAAACCGGTGACCCAATGCCACCGGGCATGACTTGGCGGCGCAAAACCGGCTCCTGTCGTGATTTGTCGGTGTTGTTTATGGAGGTTTGCCGGGTGGTGGGCTTGGCGGTGCGGTTTGTCAGCGGCTATGAGGCGGGTGACCCCAAATTACCCGAAAAGCACCTGCACGCCTGGGTTGAAGTCTTTTTGCCGGGGGCCGGGTGGCGAGGCTATGACCCCACCCAAGGGCTGGTCACGGCCGATCGGCATATTCCCCTGGCTGCCAGCGCTTTTCCTCAAAACACGGCCCCCATGCCGGGCACGTTTCGCGGGCGATCGGCCTCGGCCCACATGACCTTTGAATTAGAAATCGAGCCGCTGGATCCAATTAGATCCTGATTATTTCAACTGGATTGCAGCCCTTGCCTTAATTACTAAGTACAGTCGCCTGTAGTCGCCCGTAGGGTGGGCACTGCCCACCGAACCGTTGCTTCATGGCATTTGCGATATGACGTGCCGATTATTTTAGGTATAAGGCTGTATTGGAAATTATTAGGAAGACCAGCCCAAAATCTGACAAATGGAATCTCCCAACACCAAGGGATCAAATGGCTTGGTAACCACTGCGGCCGCCTTCAAATGGGCATAGCGTTGGCGATCGGCCGCTTGCACCTTGGCGGTCAACAAAATGACAGGAATATGACTGGTGGAGGGATTTTTTTGCAATGCTTCCAAGGTTGCCGTGCCATCCATTTGTGGCATCATCACATCCAACAAAATTGCGTCAGGTTGTTGGGCCGCAGCCACGGCAATTCCTTCAGCACCGGAAGCCGCCAGCAACACCTGCCAACCATTACAAACTTCCAGACCAATGCGCGCAATTTCTCGCATGTCTGGTTCATCATCAATAACAAGCACTTGTTTAGTCATCGGAGATGGAGAGGAAAATATGAATTGCGGAAAAATTGCAGAAAATATGAATTGTGGACTTTTTTCGTATGCACCCAAGAGCCATGGCTAGTCCAGGAATTCAATCAAGTGCCATCGGATTCAGTCAAGCAGTCTAACTGGCTTAGGGAGTGCCAGCAGCACCATCAGCCTTGTTCATCAGTTTAATTAATTGGGTTATCAGTTTCACCGAACAAACTCAATTGATTAATTTAACCAAGTCATTCAACTAATTAATCAAATTAATGAATTTAATCAAATTGAGTTAATCGAGTTCATTAGCTCAATTTACCAATTGATTAATTGAGTGCAACCAGTTGATTGAATGGGTTAAATTCAGTTAAGTTGAGTCAAGTCCATGAATCTAATTCATTCCAGTTAATTATTCCAGTTCATCAAGCCAATTAAAGCCAATTAATATTTACTGATTGGTTTGGTGGCTCGGCCATTGAACAATTCTGATCGACTGGCTCGAATGAGCTGTTGTCGCAGACTATCCGCCAATTCCTCAGCACTTGGAAGCTCTAGGATACAGGCAGTTGCCCCGGCTTGGTAGAGTCGATCGAGGGTTTGGGGCGAGGCTTCGGAGGCAAAAACAATCACCGGGATTCGCCGCCCGCCAAATCCCTCGCTGCGGAGGGCCCTCGTCCATAAAACGCCTCCCCAGGGACTGCTATCGGCCGCCAGCAAAATGAGATCCGGCCGGCTGGCGGCCATGCTGGCGCTGACTCGTTGGGGTTGGGAAACGGCGGCCAGCGTCCATTGTTGTTGCTGGCAACAGCGCCTTACCAGGTTGTTGGCGTTGTTAGACAGGCCAATGGCCAGAATTCGCAGATTGCCCCCAATGCGTTGTTCGGTTTGGTACTGACTGAGGGCTTGGATCAGGGGCGTGATCGGGCGATCGACTGCCCAATCGGTGTCCCAGCCTTCGTTCGCAAATTGCAGCAGATCATTGGGGTCAAACTGCTCCATCAGGGCGATCGTGATCAGGGATGGTTGGCGCTGGCGCAAGCTGGGCAATACCGCCAGAAAATCGGCCCGCTCCGAATCGCTCCAATCCATAATTACCACACTGGGCAAGGCGGTGGCAGGTTGTGTGAGCCAAGTGGTAGGAGAACTGGGCAGCGCCAGGTCAATCAGGGCCCCTTCTTGGGCGATGGCGGCGGCCAGGGCCTGAGACCAGCGGCTGTTATTGCCCAAATAAACCAGCCGTAGGCGATTGTGTTCGATTTGCTGGCGGCTTTGAATTTCGCGGCGCAGGTCACCCACCAGGGAAATCAGGGTTTGGTGGGCTAGTTGCAGGACGCTGTGGCGATTGGTGGCCGTTGGACTCGTGGCGGCCGAATTGGCGGCGAAACCAAAGCTGTTGGGGTCAGGAGGGCTATGGGGATCCTGGGCGTAGGGTTGCAGTTGTTGTAGCTGTTCTTCAATGGCGCGGGCCAGTTGGGAACCGCGCACTAAGCCAAACGGCCCCAAGGAGCCGATCAGTTTGTGGGCATCTTCCAGGGCCCGCAGGCGATCGGCTTCGCAGAGGCGATCGGCCCCAATGCCCGCTGTGACTCGCTCCAGGGATTCCAGTCGCTCATAGATCATCCCTTCAAAGCGTTCCCAGGCGCGATCGAGCGCTGAGCGCAACCGCAGGGACACATCCCCATCCTGGGGTTCCGGTACCTGAGCACTCCCGGGCCGTAGCCGGTAGCCCATGCCATAAACCGTTTCAATGAGATCCCGCGCTCCCACCAGGGCCAACTTGCGCCGCACGCCTTTGATGTGGGCTTTGACGGTTTCTTCACCGGGAAAATCGCCCACAGACCACAGGTGTTCGAGGATGGCGTTGCGGGAAAACAACCGCCGGGGATGGCGCAAAAACAATTCCAGGAGGCTGTATTCCTTGGGGCTGAGGTTGATGGGGCGATTGCTATAGGTCACTTGACCGGCGCTCGGATCCAAACGCAGGGGGCCCCATTCCAACACGGGCGCATCGGTCGATCGCTGGCGGCGCAACAGGGCCCGCACCCGCGCCATCAGTTCTTGGACGGTGCAAGGCTTGACCACATAATCATCGGCCCCGGCATCTAGACCCTTTACCTTGTCTTCGGTTTCGCCCTTGGCGGTCAACAGCAAGATGGGCCCCGTGTACTTTTCCCGCCGCAGATGGCGACACAGACTCAGGCCATCCAGTCGGGGCAGGGTCACATCCAGAATAATCAGGTCATAGGTAAACGATCGGGTGTAGTCCAGTCCCTCTTGCCCATCCTCAGCCACATCCACTACATAGAACTGCTCCGCCAGGGCTGCGCCGAGCGTGTGGGAAATGGCTGGGTCATCTTCAACTAACAGGAATCTCACGCAACTTCGCAGAAACGGTATCAATCTTCCACAGAATCATGGGCAAATCCAAACGGGGGCGCTCCGGGATGAGATTTAACAGTTTTTAACAGACCTGACCCAGGGATCGCGGGCGGGCGGGGTCGGAGCTTGGGATGCGCCCCTGATTTTTCGATCGCTGAATCCCATGGAGTCCGATCCAGATGCTTCAACCTGCTTCAACCTGCTTCAACCTGCTTCAACCTGCTGCAACTTGCATTAATTTGCATTAATGTGCATTAGTTGCCATGGTTGCTTGCAATCGCAGGCGTAGGGCCGCTTCGGCCTGTTCCCGATCGTCAAAATGCACTTTTTCGGTACCTAGGATTTGGTAGTCTTCGTGGCCTTTGCCCGCAATTAGGACACAATCGCCGGGTTGGGCTTCCAGGATGGCCCGTTGGATGGCCTTGGCGCGATCGCCCTCCACGGTGTAGTTCGCAGCGACGGGAATCCCGGCCACCACATCATTCAAAATTCGCTGGGGATTTTCGGTGCGGGGGTTGTCGGAAGTGACGATCGCCCAGTCGGACTCCTGGGCCGCAATGCCGCCCATGATGGGCCGTTTGGTGCGATCGCGATCGCCCCCACAACCAAACACACAAATCAAGCGCCCTTGCACAAACGGACGGGCCGCCCGCAGGGCATTGTCCAAGCTGTCGGGCGTGTGGGCATAGTCCACGATCGCGCTAATGTCTTGGGGCAAGGGCCCATCGGTCACTTGGACTAGCTGCATTCGGCCTGGCACACCGGGGAACTGGGCCAGGGCCTGCACCATGGCCGAGAGATCCAAACCCAAGTGCAACCCGGTGGCGGCGGCGGCCAGCCAGTTTTGCAGGTTGAATTGACCCACGAGGGGCGATCGAAACGCGATCGCGCCAGCCGGCGTGTGCAGCGTGCCGCTGACCCCATCGAGGCCATAGCTCAAATCACTCAGATAAAAATCGGCTGCGGAGTCGTCAATGCTATAGCACCAGCAGCGATCATGATCGAGCTGAGCTGCGAGGGCCGCTCCATAGGGATCATCAAGGTTAACGATCGCCCGGCCTCGCAAATAATTGGGCTGGAAGAGCAGGGCCTTCGCCGCAAAATACTCTTCCATCGTGTTGTGGAAGTCCAGGTGATCCTGCGTCAGGTTGGTGAAAACCGCCACCTGAAATTCACAACCTTGCACCCGTCTTTGGGCCAGGGCATGGGAGCTAACTTCCATCACGGCATAGTCCGCCCCGGCCGATCGGGCATTGGCCAACTGCTCCTGCAACTCCACCGCAAAGGGCGTGGTATGAATCGCCGTTTGCTCAAAGCCCGGCCAACGCACCACTAACGTGCCCAGCAGCGCCGTGGGGCGATCGGCCGTTTTCAACAAAAACTCAATCAGTTGCGTGGTGGTAGTTTTGCCATTGGTACCCGTCACCCCCACCAATTGCAACTGCTGGGTTGGGTGGCCATGGAACGCCGCCGCCAAATCTGCGCAAGCCCCCACCACGTCCCTGGCCCCAATCAGGCAGGGCCCGGCCGGCTGGGTTGGTTGGGCGGCAGCAATGGCCGGCGACACCACCGCCGCGATCGCCCCCGACTCGATCGCATTGGGCCAAAATTCACCGCCATCAACCCGAGTCCCCGGCAGACCAACGAACAGGTCGCCCGGTTGGCAAGCCTGGGAATTGGTCGTCAGCCCCTTCACTGGGCGATCGAGTGCCGGATGGTCGGGAATCACCAGTTCTGTGGAGACGCTGGCCAGCAGTTCGCGCAAAGTCATGGGTTCCATGGGCGGTTGCCTCTCCTAGGATGGCTCAATTGTGGCAAAGGCTTTCCGGAGGTGTTGTTCGAGCTGAACCACCGAACAGCGGGGCGACGGCCGCGGAATCGGCAATTCAGATTCCCCATCCGCCAGCCAACGCAACACCGGAATTTCGTATTGAAACGCGGCAAACCAGCGATCGTTGGTGGTGATGTCCCGCAGCTCGATCGTGAGGCGCAGATCGCTCGACAGGTTCACCATTTCCAACTTTTCCTGCAATCCCTCACAGAGATGGCAACCGGGCTTGCTATACAAAATCAAATGATGGGGCAGATGATGAGACAAGGGACGGGCGTTGAATGACTTGTTGAATGACGGCTGATGGCTCATGAGGTCTCATGAATGGCTAGTCGATCGCTCACTGATCACTAATCCTGACGGCCACCGATGCCGGAATCATACTCCCAGCAACTACCCCCAGCAACAACATCGAGGAGCCACTTTGGGCGCATCTTGGCCAATTCGGGCGCAACAGAAACCGCTCATCCGCCGGATTCGTACTGCGATGGATCTGGCTGGGATGGATCTGGAATGAAGATTGGTCTATGGAGCTGATGCAAGTTTGGCTTTTTCGCCATCCTCTTCAAGATTCTCTCAGGCCAAAGCAGACTTGAACGCGCTGGGCGATGAATTCAGGTTGAAGCCAGCCCCCTGATCTTGCCCATTGGCAGTGCGACCGGACAGGGACGGATCTGGATGGGGTGGATGTGGGCGGGTGGAATTGTGGCTCGGCAAGTGCCGTTCCAACGTCGCCAGAATTCGCCCGCTATCCGAAACCTTCGAGAGAAACTCGGAAGCCCGCGCCAACTTGGCCCGTACCCGATCGATCGTGCCATCGTGCCCGGTCAAAATCACGATCGGGGTATGCTCCAGGGCCTTCACCCGGCGAATTTGCGCACAAATCTCATAGCCATTCACCACCGGCATCACCACATCCAGCAGGATCAAATCCGGCTTTAGCTCAATCAACTGCGTCAGCGCCTGCACCGAATCCCGCATTCCACAGAACCGATAGCCCGCCTGGGTCACAATTCGTTCCAGCCGTTGCAGCACCACCATGCTGTCATCAATGCAAACCACCAAAGGCGGTTCGGCTTTAGTCGCCGGGGTGGCGGAACCTGCTGCGGAACCCGTGGATGAGAGCATGGGGTAAAACTCCAAATCCGGCAACACCTGAAAGGTCAGCAACTGTTGCCGAAAAAAGTAACCCAGCATCCGAGCCGTCATGGCAGGGGATTGGTTTAACTTCAGGGCCAAATCCCAAAAGGTGCGCCGGCCATTAAACAGCGGTTGCAAGCTCAGGGTAGTGTGCTGACGGCTATCATCCAGCTCAATGCCGGCATCCAACGACAGCCCCCGATCGATCCAAGCTTGGGCCGGCCGGTCACTCGGCAACAGTTGGCTCAAGTCCCGCGCATCCTTCAGTAATTGTTGAAGGCGATCGCCCGGCAAATGCAGTCCCGAACCAACCGCCGCACAGTCTAGCAACCGGTTCGATCGCGCCTCCCAAGTCACCCGAATCGCCGTATCGGTCGCAATTTGCGTCAGCGCCTCCAGGGTCAGCGCCGCCAACACCTGCTCCGCCTTACCGCTATCTAGCCGGCCTGCCATCACTGCCCGACTCAACAGCGCATATTCCCAAGGATCGTAAGAAGTCGGAGGCTGCCCCGTCGTTAATTCCGCCGGCTCAATCTGTTGCCCCATCAGAGCACGCCGCCAACGCCGCACCCGATGGTCGCTGCCCGTGGTGCAAACCAACTTACCCTGATGAAACTCCAGCCGCCAATGGATTTGGCCCTGCCGAACCATCAATGTTCCAGACACCTGATTGTGGTTCACCTGGGCGATGGCCCGCGCGAGGGATAGCAGACCGACAACTTGGTTTGACATAGCGTGCCTCGCAACTGCGCCTGTGTTCATAGGAGTGACTTGCATCCGGGGAAAGGCAACTGAAGATCTTAGGTGATTTCAGTAATGTGCATCCCTCTTGGTCTATCAATCGCCAGAGCAATCCCAGAATTTCTCAGAATTTCTCAGAGCTTATTTGCAGCTAATGGATTTACTCTTACGATCAATCTTGAAACTAACTCAGTAGTTGATTTGCATTCCCATTCTTTAAGATTTGGTAAATGATTACATGGTTTTCAGATATTTTTCAGACATTTTCAGTCATTCATTAATCAGCTTCATCTCCTCGTTTAGAGTTGATTAGAAGCATGGTCAATTTGGCAGGAATACCCCCAAATTATGCACAAAATTTTAGGAAAAAATTGTGAAAAACTCGGAAAGGATGATCGATCGTTCAACTATGTTGAATGCCAGCATGTGACAATTAACACCCATCAGCTACGGAGCCTATGACTCAGCCAGGTTTATACCAAGAGCGATCATTTCAACTCTCGATCATTAAGTGTTAATACTGAATTCAAACCAATTTTGACTCTTGTCCAATAGAGTTTTCGGCTTGAATTCTGGATTAATCTCTCGGCTGAGCAGTGACTCGGTTGGTGTTCAGACTTGATGCAAAACTCTTAAGAGATTGGGAAGTAGCCTGGTAGTGAAGATCATAGAGAGCAACAATGCACAATCAGAGAGTGATGCGTTAGACAATAGTTGCACCTTCATCGTTACAGCAGGGCTGAACACCAATTCCATAAACGGTAGCTATATTAGGAGCTAAGTGACGATCGTGGATGTGATCTAGTGCACAGTTTCAATAATTAGGTTTGTAATAGCTGCTGGGGCTGTGTTTATGCTTCCAAACCGACAGCCGCGAATGATAAACTCATAATCCGTGAATTTGTAACTGGTGAACTTGCCAGCAACAGCTAAAGAACGCCCCCATAGACCAGTAGCCGCTGCTGGTTATTCGGTTTTTGGGCAAATCTGACTAAATGAGTTAATGGTTAAATTGGCTACTGAGTGACTCAATCCGTCAGATCGTGATTTCCTAGGAGTCTAGATCTTGAATGAAGTCAATCACCGCCGCCGCATCCAAAGGGCGCGAGATTAAAAATCCTTGGGCCATCTGACACCCCAAGCCTTGGAGCGTGTGCAGGTGGTGTACCGACTCAATCCCCTCGGCCACAATTTGAATTCCCAAGTGCTCGGCCAGGAGGGCAATCATTCGCACGATTTCCCACTGCTCCCGCAGGATGAATGAGCGATCGATCTTCAGCGCATCGATCGGGAACTCATGGAGTCGGGCCAAGGAGGAATAGCCCGTGCCGAAGTCATCCACATAGATCGCAATGCCCAGTTGCCGGAATCCTTGCAAAATTGCCAGCACATCCATGCCCAAGTCCAAAGCAACGGATTCCGTTAGCTCCAGGTGCAAACAATGGGGGGGTAATTCCGTTTCGCGCAAGATGGCTTCGCACTGCCCCAGCAGGTTCGGTTCCAACAATTGGCAAGGGGAAAGGTTCACGCTAACCCACAGATTTGAGTCAATCATCCCCGTCCGCTGCCAGTGACGAAGCTGGGTGCAGGCTTCCCGAATGGCCCACAGGCCCAATTCAGCAATGAAACCGCTACTTTCGGCGATCTCGATGAAACTATTGGGCTGCATCAATCCTCGAGAGGGATGTTCCCAGCGCACCAACGCTTCCAAACCCACGGCGCGCCCGCTGCCCAAGCAAATCACGGGTTGGTAAACCAGCACAAATTCTCCCCGCTCAACTGCCCCTTGCAGTTCGTTGGCCAGCCTTAGGCGTTCGATCGCGGCGGTTGTCAGGACGTTGGGTTGTTGGGTTTCGCCCTCGATCGCAACGGCCAAACTCAGCAACCGATGCGTGTTAGACATGGCAATTCGTAACAGCCGCCGTGCGTTGGGGTCGGTCACCGAGTCTTGATCCCTGGTGAGCAGTCGCAGGGCCCCGTGAATTGAGGCGAGGGAAGCCCGCAATTCGTACCCCAGAGAAACGCTGGTGTTGCTGTTGGTGTTGATGTTGGTATTGCTGTTTGTGTTAGCGGTAGTTTTCAGATGATCTTTGGCATTGAGGTGATTGCTTGTGGGTAAACTTTGGGGCAAATTTGGGGGCAAATTTGCAGACAAATTAGCGGGTAGGTTAGCGGGTGCGTGGGCGGGCAAGGAGGCCGTTGCAAGAGCGGGGGAAGGGGAATCGAATGGGTTTGGTTCGGGTAAGTCGATCGCCCTGGGCGATAACTCTGAGTCAGAAATGAGAAACATTATCCAAACTCGCTCTAGTAGGTATCGTGGATCCACCGCTGTTCAATGCCAGACTAGGCAGAAAAGGTGAAAAAGTCGAGAATTGCGCGAAATTTCATAGGTATATGAGGCATTTTTTAGATTAACTGAACACCTCAAGTTCTCTTTACCTTTATCAAGCCATTTCGATCAATGTTCGATTCAGAACATGAAATTATTTTGAATATTTTTGCGATTTTTCAACTTTGTTTTGATATTTATTGTTAAAAATTTCTTGAAAAGATATAATTTTCAATCTTTTTTGGAAAAAGCTCACAAAAGCAGACGTACTCAAAATCAATCAAGAATGAATTGATAGCACTCCATCAAGTTTTGATCCTTGGCAAGTTTTCTGACAAGAATGAGCTAAGAGCCGCTACAAATCAAAAATCGTGATCTGATGTTGCCAATTTAAAGGGATGCTTGGAATAAAAATTCAAGTTAAGTTCTTTTAATAATGATCAATTTACATGACAAATAGTTTTCAAGATAGTTTCCAAGGTTGTTGAACAAATTTTGCGACCCAAGCGCGAGCAACATACAGACAAGATCCTGACGAATCGGAATTGGCCAAATATTTGATTAGATACCTGACGAGATTTATTATAAGTGATTTATTTAAGGAGATTTAAAAATCAAACTATTTTGGGATGGACTGATGGTAATTGAACTAGCGATCGGGGCGGATGATGGTGAACTTCAGGGCGATCAAACAAATCCCGAGCGGCGGGAGGGTTCAAATGCTGTAATGGAGGGGAAGACCGGATAAGTTCTACAAGCCGCCCGTTGCTTGGGGAAATTGAGGGTGACCTGCCCATAACAGGTCGCGACAAGGGCCCCGTGCGAAGTATTTCCCTGATGACTAACACGGAATTTCGCGTAATGATGGTATAAACGATGGCGGTTGCACTGTCGTAATTGCGGGTGTAGTTGAAGGCTTGATGGTCATGTCGCGATCCCGTTGCAATTCAAACATTGCCATGGAGCGATTTGTTATTTGGAGCTACCTCTATCCTCCAGACCAAAGTGCTTGATTTAACTGCTTCATTCATCAGATTTTTGTTAAATTCTCTGTTAATACCGAATCAATTCTCTGTGGCTGGGTGACAGGAGACGCTCAAATCCGTCTCTGATCAGGTGCATCTCATCTCCCTCTGCAAATAAAATTGAATCTGAAAGAAAGGTGAAACCAGGGTTCGGCGATTGCGAATCGGGTGGCTCTCATCACGAATCGGATTGCGGGTCAGGCAATAAACGATGGGGACAATTCAGGGGAACGCATAAGATGAACTAGAGAGCCTGTCGATCGCAGTTAAAATTCAAAAGTTTTTCGGGTAGCGATGTTGTCTGCTGCTTCTGTGCAACTTATGTGGCTCTGCAAGTGCTGTACCAGGCCCAAACAGTCGGGCGTATGACGTTTTCTGATTCTGCATCTCAGGGCAATCCCTTGCTCAACCAAGCGACCTCGCTGTTTTCGCCCCGGGTGTTGCTGGTTGAAGACAGCCCGATCGACGTTCGCCTTGTGCAACTCATGCTGCGGAAGGCGGAGTTTTTGCTGTCGGGGGTTGATCTGGTGGCGGTGGGCACCTTGGCAGAGGCGCTGGTTTGCATTCGACAGCAGCGTTTTGATGTGACGTTGCTGGATTTGTCGTTGCCGGATTCGGTGGGGCTGGGGACGCTGCGCCAACTGCAGGCCGCTCAGCCCACGATTCCCGTGGTGGTGTTGACGGCAACGGGTGATGAGCAAGCGGGGGTTGATGCCCTGCGGTTGGGGGCCCAAGACTACTTAATTAAGGGGGAAATTTCGCCCACGCTGTTGGTGCGATCGATGCGCTATGCGATCGAACGGAAACAGGCGGAGTTGCGGCTAGCGGATTCCCAATCATTTTTGATGGATGTGTTGAACCTGTCGCCGGACGCGATCGCGGTGTTACAGGTGATGCGGGATGACCGGGATCGGGTGGTGAATTTCCAGTGGCGGTTGGTGAATCCGGCGGCGGAGCGGGCAACGGGCTGCTCGGCGGCGGTGCTGGCCCAGCGTAGTTTGCTGGCCCATGGCACGGATCCGGGAGCACGGGCGGCCGTGCCGTTTAGCGCGGAGCCGGTGGTGATGGGCGAGTCGGAAGTGGAGCAGGCGGCAAGGGCCAGCCAAGAGTTATTCACCTGGTTGCTGCCGGTGGTGACGGAGGAAGCCAACCAATCGCGCGAGGTGTTCGATCGGCGATTGAATAGTTGGTTTCGGGTGGATGCCTGCAAGTTGGGTGATGGTGTGCGGCTGATGTGTCGCAACATTACCCAATACAAGGCGATCGAACGAATGAAGGATGAATTTGTCTCGATCGTGAGCCACGAGTTACGCACCCCCTTCAGCTCTTTGCAGGGTGCAATTAAGCTTTTGGCCACGGGGCGTTGTGATTTGCAATCCATGCAAGGACAACAATTAATTGCGGTGGCCCTGCGAAGTGCAGAACGGCTGGGGCAAGCGATTGATGTGGTGTTGCGATTGGCCGATTTAGCCTCTACCGAAAGCCTGGCCAAACAACGCTGTTGGGTTCAAGATTTGGCCAATCGAGCCTACGATCGCGTGGTCAATCGATTACAAGCTCAAAATTTATCCATTACTTATTCAATTCCCAACGACTTAACCGTTTGGGCGGATCCCGATGCCATTTTAGATTTGTTCGATCGCATTTTAGATAATGCAATCAAGTTTTCATCCCCTGGCTCAGTCTTAGGATTTGCGGTCACCCTTTCGCCGCAGGATGTGATTTTTCATATCACTGACCATGGCTGCGGCATTCCTCCCACAGACCTAGAGCAAATCTTTGAACCCTTCTATCAAGTGGACTCCTCCGACTCCCGATCGCGCGGCGGACTGGGTGTTAGCTTAACCCTTTGTCGTCGGATTGTGGAGCAGCATGGCGGACAAATTTGGGTTACCAGTGAACTAGGAAAGGGCAGCACTTTCCATATTTCTTTACCTCAAAATTGGAGCGAGCTTCCGGAATCTCAAAATCCAGAAGCCAATCATCTTGCACCAGGTTCCCTTGACTGTACTAGTCTGGATCGAAGTAATAACATTGAAGGAATTATCCAAACCACTTACACCATTTCTCAAGAGCCAAGGCTATCGTCTTCCTAAGAAAAATTCAGAAATTTGATTAGCTATTGATATGATTCTTGGTTAAACCTTGATTAGTTTTCAGTCCACCGCGAATCTTACTGTTGTTGTGTTTCGTACCTCAACCCAACCTACTGGCTTGGTTAAATCTTAGTTGGTTCTTAGTCAATTTTTGGTTGATTTGATGAAGCATTTTGTCATTTTTTACATCAGCTCAATCAAGAATTTTAATCGAATTTTTTACTGTCAATCAAGAAATTTTGCACCAACCCTAGAGCCATTTCCAAGAGCCTTGGGTGATCGGCATCCAACCAATGAATGTTAGGGTCTGCCCGAAACCAAGTTCGCTGCCGTTTTGCAAATTGGCGAGTGTGAACAGCGGTTAACTGTTCTGCTTCTGTCCAAGTTATTTCGCCATTCATTGCTTGCAACACTTCGCGATAGCCCA
This sequence comes from Limnothrix sp. FACHB-406, assembly GCF_014698235.1. NCBI lineage: Bacteria > Bacillati > Cyanobacteriota > Cyanophyceae > Pseudanabaenales > Pseudanabaenaceae > Limnothrix > Limnothrix sp. FACHB-406. Next base: position 26,694 of record NZ_JACJSP010000009.1, read on the forward strand.
AGGTTTGAAATAGGGGCAAATCTTGACCGTAAAGTTCCACTAACTGATGAACCTCCTCCACAAATCCTTGCTCAAACATCGAGCGAGTGCGCTGTTGAATTCGTTGCCATAACCGATCATTTTCATCTGGGGCTGATTTTTCTTTTCCGCGCTTTCTAGGTAGCTTACGAGAAGAATTTTGAGGATGAATTTGGGAACGATCGGGTTGTTCGATCGCCCTCTTTGAATCGTTTGAATCGGTAGTCGATCGCGAGTTAGCAATTAGGCCATCTAAACTTTTAGTACCGAGGCAGTCTAGACCAATCTGCAAAATTGGATAAGCGGGGGGAGCTTCCCCTTGCAAGCTAGAAATCGGCTGACCTGTGGCGTAAAAAACTTCCAGTGCTCGGATGGTTCGCACATCATCACGCTCATGGATTTGTTGGGCAGAAACAGGGTCAACAGTCAACAAAAGTTGGCGGCGATCGAGGCGAGTCAGTTGCTCCAATTGCGATCGCAAGATTGGTTGGGGTGGCACTTGGGGAATGCGTAACCCTCGAACCACAGACTTAATATAAAGTCCTGTTCCTCCAACCAATAGGGGAATTATTTGACGTTGATGATAATGATTAATCAGTTGATTTGCCTGGGTCTGAAACTCAGCAACCGTGAAGACCTCAACTGGATCACAAATATCAATTAACTCGTGGGGAACCACCGCGCGATCGCTCAACGATGGCTTAGCAGTTCCAATATCAAAATTGCGATAAATTTGGCGAGAATCTGCTCCCAAGATCACGGAGTTTAAAGACCGCGCTATCTCGATCGCTAAGGCAGACTTGCCCGAAGCTGTTGGCCCCACAATCACAATCAGCTTAGGCGTAAAATCCGCACCTTCTGAAGTTGAATTCAATGGGCGATCGAGGTAATGCTCATCCGCTGCCATGGTGAGTTCCGACATTTGCGTCGCCAATTCAGATGTTTAATCAATAGAGTCTCAAGATTATAGGTAATTTTGGGTCACAGCTTTTCAGCAAATTGATTTAGCGCAATCCATGACTCAATTCAAGAGATGGCTCGATCGAACTGAGTCAGCTCAACAGCAATCAATTACAGATCTCTTGGCATTGCACTAATTACCACCTGGAGAAACCAAAATCGGTGAATTGCCATTGGTAATGATTACCTTTGTATTTTTAGATTCCGCTAGACTTTGCATGGCTTCAATTTGCTTCAATTGAATGACCTGATTGGTCAAGCCCTGAGCAACCGTTCGATTGTAGTTGGCGATCGCCTGGGCCTCAATTTGTTTGCGTTGAGCCTCTTGACGAGTTTTTGACAGCACAAATTCCATTTGCTTGCTTTCTTGTTCGATTTTCAATTTCTGTTGAATTGCTGCTTGGACAGTTTCTGGCAATTTCACTTCTCGCAACAGAGCCGCTTCCACCACAAATCCCAAAGGCTCCAGTTGTTGCGCCAACTGTCGGCGCATTTCTTCAGCGATCATTGTCCGCTTGGTTGAATAAATAGACTCGGCTGGATGTAATGCAGTAATTGAGCGAACAATTGCCCGAAATCGAGACACGACAATTTCTGATTCACTAGTGCCAATGGTTCGATAAACCTGGGACACTTTTCGCGGATCAATTCGATATTGGAGGCTAACATTCAAATCAAAAATCAAACCTTCTTGGGATGTTGCTTCAATACCTTCTTGAATATTTTTTAAGCGTGTCGAAAACATCACCACTCGCGAAAAGGGTGTGTTGAAATGCAACCCAGGTAACAATGGACTTTCTTCCACATTACCCAAGGAATCGCGCACACCAACGCTTCCCGTCGGCACATTTGCAACGAAACGACTAATGACATAGAGCGCCACAAAAACTGCCACAAAACCACCGCCGCCCCGTACGGCCCATCGAATAGGCAATGGGACAGGTAAATCATCACTTTTCAAAGCAGCAAAGGCTGCACCACCACCAATCAATAGCATTAGAAAAAACGTAAACATAGATCCGCCTAAAGCACTAGTACTGCCATTGAATATTAAAGTTCAAGCCTAATCAAAAGCCTGAACGACCAGCTTTTAAGCTGTGATTAAACTGCCCCATAGGCGACATTATAGACAGCGATTTATAAGTTGTGGAGATGGGCAATTTATTTTACGAGAAAGTAAAAATACGCAAAATTTATTTAAGATTTGATTTTGAGGTCAGTTTAAATTGCAGCGTAAACCCCCAATGATTAGCCACCAAAAACACTAAGACTATTCAAAATCTGTTTTAGATTTATAGGTTCTCTTGAAAGTCAATCACAAAAAAGAGACGAAAGTTCTCTGCTTTCACTCATCAATGAAACCAGAAAAATATCAATGTTTGATTTTCCAAAATGCCCTTAATCGTCAGCTCGGATTTTAAATATTTTTTAAAATATCTTAAAAAACAAAATCCAGAGATTGCACCCGCCAAGTCGGTTCTCCCTTTCCCTTGGCTGAATAAGTTAGCCAGATGCCTTTCAGGAATTCGCGAAAGTAAAAACGTCGTTCGGCTTCGGATAGATCTTGCCAAAATTCTGGAATTGACACCGATCGGGAAATCATCGATAAGCTGGCAGGGGGCAATTGCGAGAGTCGATCTTGCAAAGTTCCCATTTCGACCCGAATTTGATAGGAACGAATTTGCAATGTATTTTCATCTAGAATTCCATTTTCCTTAAGCTGAATAAGCTGGGCTAGGCGTGCTTCCTGGGCTTGAAGTTGTTGTTGAATTTGGGACTTTAATTGCTCAATATTGGGCAACTGCGCTTGACTCACTCGTTGTGGCAATTCTCGGCAAATGCGCTGAATTGTTTTCTTCAGAACCTGGTTATAGTCCGCTAATGGGCATCGATCGGGAGCTGATGGGCCTTTTCCGCAAGGATTGGGGCGCAAGTAAAGATAGTTGGGGGTTTTGGATCCCCGCGATCGCGTGGAAGTTATGGCTAATTTTGCTTGGCATTGGGCACAGCTCACTAACCCCGCCAAGGAACGCGCGGCGCTGGCCGTTTTGGGAGCTAAGGTCTGATTACGTCGCAAGAGCCGATCGACCTGGGCCGCCTCTTCGCGAGAGACCAGCGGGGGGTGCGTATTCAAAATCACATCACCATTTTTATAGGCTAGATCGCCTCGATAAGCAGGATTAGTCAGCCAATTACGACCCGTTGAAATTGAAATTTTCTTTTGATGTTTTTGGTTAATAAACCGCACGGCTCCTCGCAAGGAACCATAGAGCAAAAAGTTTTCAAAAAAATCTTTTACGATACTGGCCGCCGCTCGATCGATCACATACCGATCTTTGCCCCGTCGATAGCCAAAGGGAGCACGCCCCGGCGGCGGCAAGGCTGCTAATCGATTACGGGCGTGGCCTTTTTGAATGGCCTGTCGGTGCTGGTCTTGGTTCAGTTCCTGAAGCCATTGCAACTGTTGAATCCAGTTAGGATCGATTCCCTTGGGGAGGTCACCCTGCATCACCCGCAGCGCCACTTTGGCATGTTCTAACTGATTCAAAACATGGAGAATGGAATCGATCGAGTCGCCCAAGTCGCGAATTTGTCGGATGAGAAGCGTGTGAATTGCTCCCTGATTCACCAACTGCATGAGCTGCCCCAACGCCTGCCGATCGCCCAAGTCCACATACAGGTTTTGCACATCAATTTCCCAATTGATCGGCTCTGTCACCGATTCCAAAATGGGGTCATGATAAATATAGGCAACCGTTTGAGTCATCGCGTCTGGCTCATTGCACTTGATTCATCGCGCTTGGTTCATTGCGTTTGCGTTACCGTGTTTGCATCACCACTTTGTTTGCATTCCCACTTTGTTTGAATCACCACGTTTGAATCATTGAGCGTTCATCAACAGTTCAATCAGTCACCTTTTCAGACCCTTCATGATTAGATTCAAGGCTCGGTGGGGAGGACAATAAACCCAAAGCATTTAAATCCGCATGGGACTCTGACTTAAGTGATCGCGCCTGATCTTGCATCTTTTTGAAAATATTGAAAAACCCATTAGCCCGCGAAGGAGTCAGGCTAGCATTGAGTTTTGTTTGTTGAATGAAATCTGGCTTCAAAGCAATGATCACATCCGGCGCTAGACCATTCAATCCTTCCACTAAAAATGCCACCAAGCCTTTCACTAGTTGGGAATCAGAATCCCCCCGATACCAAACTTTGCCATCGGTGAGTGCTGAAGCCACATACACCTGCGAAGTGCAGCCATGAACCTTATTTTCAGGGCTACGATCCGCTTCATCTAGCTCAGGAAGCCGCTTCGAAAACCAGATGAGTTGCTCGTAACCTTGCTTAGGATTGGTAACTCGGGAAAATCGCTGAACTAATTTAGCCAAGGATTCCGGCAGGGCAGAGGTGGGAACAGTCATGGGCAGAAGCGCGAGTTGAATGAGCTTTTTTTGGAAAAACTATTTCTAGTTTACCATTTTGCCGAAATGACTTCAGCGCAGGTTCTCGGATTGAATGTTTCGCCTTTGGGGATTAGCGATTAAACATTGGCCACTGCTCGATCGAGTCCGTAGACCGCACCAAATGCATTCCCGCTGAAGCAAAGTCTTGGAAGGTTTGATCGGCCAATTCCGTGAAGTCAATTACCCCAGGAACCACCACGGGCGACATGCAATCTTCCAGCAAATAGACTCGATCGACAAATTCCGGCTTTTGCGTTTGAATCTCCCGCAAAAAGTCAGCCACTGTCCAAGCCACACAATGACTCTTTGCTTGCCCAGCAATAATCACCGCGTCAAATTCAAAAAGATGCTGAATCAAAGCCTGATTCTTTTGGGCGATCGGTTGTTGATGTTCATCACTCAGAATTTCAGGGCTGAGAATCGAATAGTTTTCCGTTAGGGGATGACCACCTTTCAGCTCAAATCGTGTTGAAATTTGCCGCGCAATGGCATGGGTAAAACAGGCGGCTTCAACGGCCGAAACCATTGCATGACCAATACCACCCAGCATGGAATGGTAGGGCCAAATGGTCAGGGGATATTTACCTAAATCTTCCAGGGTTTTGGTGTAGTGGGCGGCGTAGGTGGCCAAGTTGCCATGTACCTTCCCGGCTTCTGGAGAGCGATCGGGCGATGCCCCTTGGCCAAGGGAATCAGGCAGAAGCTGGAAACTGGCTTGCAATTGGGGATTGGGTCGCCAACGGCCGGTTTTGACCGCTTCCCAGTCAATGTTAGTCAAGGGGGCAGGATGGTTTCCTGCGGCATCGACCCAAAAGATTGGATGGAAAATCTGAGCCATCCCATGGGTGTCCAATGTGGGGATGAGTTCCGTGAGGAAGCTCAAATTTCGGTAAATAAATTGACATAGGCGGACATTATCTTCGACTGCCCCTTGCCCCGATCGCCCGCCCACGAACAACTCAAAATCAGGGATGCAGAACGTATTTTGCACATCAATCATTAACAGGGCAATCCGTCGCGAATCCTCCTGTGCCGGTGTAATTTGATGTGCCTTCGCCCATTGTTGAGCTGCGGTGGCCAGTTGGGCATAGGGTACACGCCAAACTTCGCCAACGCGATCGCCCTCAAACCAGTCAGGAATCGGTAATGATAAGGACATCAAGCAATTTTCTCCAATGTGAAAAGTCTGTATTCAAATGGTTCAAAAATGAATGCCAGATTATTCGGATAGTCTGATTTTTCCTCAGAATGAATAAACAGAAGGGATTGGTTGCTTAGCCTCAGCAGCAGCGATCGCTCAAGGCTCTCTCGCAGACGAGCTTCTTATGTTGTTAAACAGCCCCCAGCATCATTCACTCGTGTCAACTTACCCAAGCCCAGCGGCCACTACACTAACAACCGCTGAGGCAGCCAATTGTCCTGGCGCAATGGAGGGGCAACCGGGAACAGTCATGACATCGGCCGTGAATTTCAAGCGTTTATCGGTCATTGCGATCCTGCTTTGGGCCGGGGCTGCGGCCTTGGTGGTCATGCGGCCTCGCAACGAGACCCTCAGCCGTCTTGCGGAGCAGTTGGCCAGCGGCCATTGGCAAACGGCCAATGTCTTGACTTGGCAAATTTTGGCTCCTAATGCTCAGGTGGACAGCCTGATGCAGACGGACTGTGATTTGCTGCTGGAAGTCGATCGCCTCTGGAGCGACTATAGCGACGGTCAGTTGGGATTGCGCACCCAATCTCGTCTGGCCACCATAGCCGCTCCCACGAGCCTAGCCCAGGAGTGGGCGGCCCAGGAGGCTCCCGCACCCCTGCCTCCGCCCGGCAGCCTACCCAATGCGGCCAGTACCCACCAAGGCCCGGGATTGGCCGACCTGACAGCCCTGGCGATCGCCCGTTTTGAGCAATGCAAGCGCTAGAGCGACAGCTTCCGCCAAAGCATGATTGTGATGGATGGTTTTGGAGCAACCCCGTTACCCACTTTTGAACACAAACGGGTTGTGGCCAAGGATTGCAGATGGCTCGACCCCGATTGCCTGATCTGTTACGGTTGGTGCGATCGTTTGGTCGATCAGTCTCTTAACCTATGGCCTTGCGATATCTAGCCTTGCAATTTCTATCTTTGCAATTTCCAGCGCTTAGACCTCCAGCTTTGAGATCTTTGACCTTCAGATCTCCAGCCTTTAGATCCCCAGTCTTTAGATCCCCCATCTCAAAGCCTGAATTGAACCATCAGAACCGTGACTTGAAGCCTGTATTCAGGCATTGCGCGGATCTCCATTGGTGGTGGTTGCTGGGATCGCTGGCGAGCTTGGGCTGTTTGGGCGGTGGGGCTGTGGCGGCCATCGCCCAAACTCCCCCTTTGCCCCGTCCCGATCGCCTGCCGGATTCGATCACCATTCCGGAGCCAGACCAACCCCCGCCCACTTTGCAGCCGCCCCCGATCGAGCAGCCCGCCTCACCCTCTGACCTGCCGCCGATTCCCGGTCAAATTGTTGTGAAGGCCTTTCGGGTCACGGGCAGCACGATTTTTACAGATAGTGAATTTGCGACCCTGCTGCGGCCCTACACCAATCGCCCTCTCACCTTTGCGGAGTTGCTGGAAGCGCGATCGGCGGTGACGCAGCAATATGTCAACAAAGGGTACAAGACCTCTGGAGCCTTTTTGCCGCCCCAGGAAATTGATCCGGCCCAGGGCATTGTGGAAATTCGGGTGCTGGAAGGCCGGCTAGAGGCGATCGAGGTGCAGGGGTTACGGCGACTGCGCCCCAGCTACGTGCAACGGCGCATTGAACGGGCCACCCAGCCGCCGCTTCAGGTCGATCGCCTGCTGACCGCTCTGCAACTATTGCAGGCTGACCCGCTCATTGAGACCGTTTCCGCAGAACTTTCGGCAGGAACCGAGCCGGGCACGAACCTGCTGCGGATCACCCTCACGGAAGCCGACAGCCTCCATGGCGATCTATCGGTGGATAATGGGCGATCGCCCAGCGTGGGCACAGTCCGGCGACGCGCCACCATCACCCAAGCCAACCTGCTGGGGCTAGGCGATGGCATCAGCCTCAGCTACACCAATACCGACGGCAGCGACTCGATCGAAGCCAGTTACACCATCCCGATCGACAGCCGCAACAGCACGATCGGGGCCCGTTTCCAATGGACCGGCAGCAGCATCGTTGAAGATCCCTTCGGCCCCCTCGACATCCAAGCCGACTCTTACCAATACGAACTGACCTATCGCCGCCCCCTGGTGCAGCAGCCCAACTATGAAGTCGTCACGGGCTTGACCCTCTCGCACCTAGACAGCCAAACCAGCCTGCTCGGCATTGACTTTCCCCTTTCCCCGGGAGCCGATGACCAAGGGCAAACCAGCGTCACTGCCCTGCGGTGGTTTCACGAGTGGACCAGTCGCAGCGAAAGCTACGTTTTGGCCTTGCGATCGCAACTGAGTTTGGGACTGGATGCCCTTGACTCCACCATCAATCGCGAGTCGCCCGATAGTCAATTCTTGGCCTGGCGTGGCCAAGCCCAGTGGGTGCGCCAATTTGCGCCCGATACGCTGCTGCTGGTGCGGGGTGAGGCCCAATGGGCCGATCGCCCGCTCTTGCCCGTGGAGCAGTTTGGCCTAGGGGGATTTGAAAGCGTTCGGGGCTATCGCCAAGACTTGCTGCTGACCGATGGCGGGCTGTTTGGGTCGGCTGAATTGCGCCTGCCCCTGTTCCGCGCGCCCAAAATTAAAGGGGTGATGCAAATTGTGCCCTTTCTGGATGTGGGAACCGGCTGGAACCGGGGCGATCGACCCGATCCCGATCCCCAAACCCTCGTTGGTCTCGGATTGGGCCTCCGATGGCAACAGGGCGATCGATTCACAGCGCGCCTAGACTACGCCATTCCCCTGGTGGAGGTGGACAACCCAGACCAAGACACCTGGCAGGAAAATGGCCTCTATTTTTCCGTGCAGTGGCGAGCTTTTTGATTGCGGAGTTCCGCCGCTGGCGAATTCCCTTGACCCAACGGCGATCGGCGCGATCAGGCACGAATTCCAAAAATTCATGGCTCCCATTGCCCCGTTGCCGCTGGGAACGATGGGGAGCGATCATCCAAAATAACCACCCAAAACCAGCACCCAACCACCGCCCAACCAGGACTCAGCCTTCCCCCAAAATTGGTGAACCCAAGCTGTCAATGGCGGAAATCTTGTCCATAAATCTCGCTAAAAATCGATTTATAGAAAAATTTAGGTCTAAAACCCCGCCCTTTCAGGTCATGCTAAATTACAGGTGGCCGCTGGGCTAGCGGTTTCAGTCTGTGGAGCAACCGCAAGACCCGAAGAGAACCAATCTCAGAGGGCTGGCACGATGAAGCAGAAACCCAAATCGCGAGGTTTGGGAATCCCCGTTCGCTTGCGGTGGGGAGGATGTCAACCCTATTTTTGATGGCGGCATTGCATCGGAATAGAGCGACCGATCCGGATCCATGAATAATTGTTTGTGATTGTTCGTGGTTGTTTGTGAATAATTGCTTTTTGAAATATTTCGATCGCTCCATGCAGAACTTTTTCAGTCCCTATTCCAGTTTCCATGAGTCGTTCTAGCGCCTCCGCCACTGTCATTTCGGTTGGGGCGATCGACCAGCGATCGCAAACGACCCATGTGCAACAGGTGCTGCGCCTTTCAACCCAAGGCAAACGGTTGCACAACATCACCAGCGCGATCTCGGAACTGGTGGCGCGATCGGGAGTGACCACCGGCCTCTGTACGCTGTTTGTGCAGCATACCTCCGCCAGCCTGGTGATCCAGGAAAACGCCGATTCTGACGTGTTACAAGACCTGGAAGCCTTCCTCGCCGGCCTCGTCCCCGAATCGGCTCCCTACCAACACAGTGCCGAAGGGCCCGATGACATGCCGGCCCACATTCGCACCGCCTTGACCCACACTTCTGAACAAATTCCGATCGTGCATGGTCAACTGGGACTGGGGATTTGGCAGGGAATCTATCTCTGGGAACATCGACAGCACGGTCGCACGCGCGAAGTTGTGGTACATATCATGGGTGGTTAACTCGCCCGATTGCGAGGGATGGCGGTCAGCAACCGCCGCCAACTGCGAAGGAGGATGTCGTGAGTAAGGTGCTAATTGTCGATGACAGCGCAACGATGCGCGAGATGATTGCCGCACTCCTCCAAAAACACGGCATGACGACGGTTTTGGCGGGCGATGGGGTAGAGGCACAGGTGCAATTTGAGGCCAGTGCTCCGGATTTGGTGATCACAGACATTGTGATGCCCCGGATGAATGGCTATGAATTTTGTCGTTGGATGAAGTCGGATAACAACCGAAAGGACGTGCCCGTGGTGCTTTGCACCAGCAAGAGCGAAGAGTTCGATCGCTACTGGGGCATGAAACAAGGGGCCGATGCTTACATCGCCAAGCCCTTCCAACCGGAAGAGCTGATCGACACGGTGCGGCAACTGTTGAAGTAGCACCTGAAGGAGCGTCTGGAATCTCGAAGTTGGGCCAATCCCCTCCCTGGCAACACCTGCGATCGCGCGGAATTTCAGGGATATTGGGCGATCAAGTCTTGAACCCAACCCAGTTTTGTGCCCCTGTTCACCCGCCACGCCGGATTAACCGCCCGCCGGATTAATTCAGGTTGCTAAGATGGCCTTGCGATCGTTGTCAGCAGCATTGGATAAACAGGACTGTGAGCAAACTGGGCAAACTGAGCTTGAAACAACAGAGCATCCGAGCGCTCCAGGTTCTGGCTGTGCTTTGGGGTTGCATGGGGCTATCCATGCCGGCCCGGGCGGAAGTGTTGCTGCCCTATGCACCGCCAATTGATCCCCAGTGGTCTGAGCAGGCTTTGGATCTAGCCCAAGATGCGGCGCGTTTGGTGCAGTTTGAGCAATACGATGAGGCCCTGGCCCGCATTCGAGTGGCGGCCTATCTCGCTCCCAAAAATCCGCAGGTTTTGCGGTTGATGGGCGGTTTATATCTCCAATCTCAACAGATCGATCGGGGCATTCAGGTGCTGGAATCGGCCCGGGCCTTGGCTCCGGAAGATCCATCGGTGTTGTTGGCGTTAGGGTCGGCCTACGGGCAACAGAAGCGCTGGGATGAGGCGCTAACCACGTTGCAGGCGGGCCTCAAGCTTCAGGACTCGCCCACGGGCCGGTTTGACTTGGGGAATGTCTACCTAACCATGGGCCGGTTCCAGCAGGCGATCGAGCAGTTTCGGCAAGCGGTGACCCTGGAAGCACGGATGTGGCCAGCGGTGAACAATATCGGCTTGGCGCTGTATGAGTTGGGCGATCGGGACAATGCCCTCAAGGAGTGGGAAGCTGCTTTGGCCGTGGATCCAACCGCCGCAGAACCCAAACTAGCGATCGCCACGGCCACCTACACCGCTGCCGGTTGCCAAAGCCAAGCCCGAGATCCCAACTGCCTGAAGGGGTTGGCCCTGGCCCAGGAAGCTTTGGACACCGATGAGCGCTATGCGGATTTGCAGTACCTGAAGGACAACCTCTGGGGCACTCAACTGTTGAAGGATGCACAAGTGTTGCTCGATCGCCTCAAGCGCGATCGGGCAGCCGCTCGCTAAATGCCAGTTCGCTCAACTGCAACTCGCTCAACTTCACCTCAATCCAGCAGGGCTGGACAATGCCAGTTCTTGCCCGCTGGATTGCTCTAGAGGTTAAAGCTTGAGGAATTTTTCCAGGGCGGTCACCATGGCGGGCGGCCAACGGCGCACCTTCGCCACCCACTCCAAATCCTTGTAGCGCCGATCGAGACCCACTACCGAGACCCACTGGCTTTCGGCCTCGCCGCGATCGCCCGCATCCCACAGGGCCGCCGTCAGGGCCGCCCGCGCATCGGCAAAGGTGGGATATTTCCGCACCAAATTCCGCAACAGGCGCAAGGCCTCCGCCCGATCGCCCACCTGGAACAGGGCGAGGGCATGGTTCACCCGGGCGATCGCAAAATCGGGAGCCAAGCGCTCCGCCTGGGCATAGTCGTCAACCGCGATCGCCCATTGGCCAAGGCCCGCCTCCGCGTTGCCCCGGTTGTTGTAGGCGGCCGCATCATTGGGATCCAATTCCAACACGTGGTCATAGTCCGCGATCGCCCCCGTCAAATCGCCCGCATTCTCCCGAGCCGCCCCCCGATTCAGGTAGGGATCCGGCGCATTGGGAGCACGGCTAATCGCTTCGTTATAGTCCGCGATCGCCTCCTGAAGCCGATTTTGGCTGGCGCGGGCATTGCCCCGGTTGCTCCAAATTTCCGCATTGTCGGGAAAAAGTTCCAAAATTTGCGTCCAGTAACGCTCGGCCTGGGCAAATTGCCCGCCATTGGTGGCCTCAAAAGCTTGGTCAAAGAGCGATCGCGCGGCCTGAACGCGGGCTTCAAGGGGCAACTCATCGGCCAAACTCGGCATTGGCACAATTGCCCAACTGGCACAAATCAGGAATCCTATCAGCCCGATCGCCAAGCTGCGCCCCATTCCCTGCAAGCACCGCCATTGAAAGCGTTCAGCCCCTTCTGACTCAAGCCTCCCCTGGACTTGGAGCCAACGGGCAGTTACGAATTGAGATATCGGTTTGAATACTGTCCCGCAAGCGATCCGGGCGAACTGACGATCGAGTTGTATTGACCCAGAACGACTCACCCGGTTGCCCATCACGGTCACCGCCGATCGCCCCTGTGGTTCCCTGCGGTGCTCCCTGTGCTGACCTTGACCCGAACCCCATTGACGACCGGTCACGATCGAGCCAGCCAAAGCCAACAACAGTTGGAACAAGCGTAAAACTCGCATAGGTTGGAACTCTGGGGGACACCGATAAGCATCCTAGCGCGATCGTTCCCTGCCATTACAGCCGTTTCACCGATGTCTGCCTAAGGCGCGTACCCTGTCCATCCTTGCCGATTTGCTGAGAGGTCAACCCATGAAAACGTCCCACAAAACTTGGACTGCCGCGATCACCTTCCTGTTGGCAGGCAGCTTGGCCAGCGTGGCCTGGGCCCAAAACACCACCGATCCCCAGCAGTTCATCAGCGGCAGCGCCCGCAGTTGCCAAGGTTGCGATCTTCAGGAAGCCAACCTCAGCGGCATCAGTCGGGTTAATGCGCGGCTGCGTCAGGCCCAACTGCAACTGGCCAATCTTTCCGACAGCAACTTTGAGGGCAGCTACTTCACCTGCGCCAACTTGGCCAGTGCCAACCTGCGCAACACCAAGCTGCGGTTTGCCAATTTTGTGGATGCCAACCTCAGCGGAACTGATCTGCGGGGAGCTGATCTGCGCAATGTGGACTTGGGCGGGGCGATCGTGGACGAAAATACCAACTTTGAAGGGGCCAACCTTGAAGGGGCCAAGCTTTGGGATTCTGCAACCCTCTACCGCTCCGGTGTCGATTTACGGCGAGTTCCCCGCAATGTTGAAGGCGATCTGGAGCGGGTGCGCTGCCGGAATCGCTAGGGCCAGCAGTCTAATTAGCCCTAGCTAACCCGATCGCAACTGACCTAGCCAACAGAATCCGGCTTGCGGGCGGCCTCGCTCTCCCCCAATTCCAGTAAAATCTTCTATTGCCCTTTGCTCTTCGCGCGCGGGGAACTCCACGTTTGGCCGCGGCCGAACGCCCCGCGCCTTATCTTGTGGGCGAGATTTTTTTCTGGAAACCGTTCCCCTTTTTGCCGGTGAAAGACGCGATCGCCCGCCTTCGTTCAGCCCTGGAAACCGCCCTGGTCAAAGCCTTTGGCCCGGAGTTGGTTGGCACGGATCCGATGCTGGTTCCGGCCAGCAATCCCAAGTTTGGGGATTACCAAGCCAATGTGGCCCTGTCCTTAGCGAAACAGTGGGGCAAGCCACCGCGCGAGGTCGCCAGCGCGATCGTGGCGGCCTTGGCAATCGAGGATTTCTGCGAACCCCCTACCATTGCGGGGCCGGGCTTCATTAACCTGACCCTCAAGGCCGACTACCTGTTGGGGCAATTGCGATTGAGCCAAGGGAGCGATCGACTGGGCATTGACCCCGTAGCGCAACCGCAGCGCATTTTGGTGGACTTTTCCAGCCCCAACATTGCCAAGGAAATGCATGTGGGCCATTTGCGCTCCACGATCATTGGCGATGTGCTGGCCCGGGTTTTGGAGTTTTTGGGCCACGACGTGTTGCGGCTGAACCATGTGGGCGATTGGGGCACGCAGTTTGGGATGTTGATTACCCATCTGCGGGAAGTGGCTCCGGAAGCCCTCACCAACGCCAATGCGATCGACCTGGGCGATCTGGTGGCGTTCTATCAAAAAGCGAAAAAGCGGTTTGATGAGGACGAGGATTTCAAAGAGCGATCGCGCCAAGAGGTTGTGCGCTTGCAGGGCGGCGATCCCGACAGCCGCCGCGCCTGGCAATTGCTCTGCGATCAATCCCGGCGGGAATTCCAAAAAATCTACGACCTACTCGATATCCAACTCACGGAACGGGGAGAATCGTTTTATAACCCCCTGCTGTCGGAGGTGGTGAGCGCCCTGGAAACGGCGGGCCTGCTGGTGGAGGATGCGGGGGCCCGCTGCGTGTTCCTAGACGGTTTTGTGAATAAGGACGGGAACCCGCTGCCCCTGATTGTTCAAAAGTCCGATGGGGGCTACAACTACGCCACAACGGATTTGGCCGCCATTCGCTATCGCACCACCCAAGACCGGGCCGATCGAATCATTTACGTCACCGATTCGGGGCAAGCAAACCACTTTGCCCAGGTGTTTCAGGTGGCCGAGCGGGCCGGCTGGGTTCCGGCGGGAGTGGAACTGGTGCATGTGCCCTTTGGTTTGGTGCTGGGTGAGGACGGCAAAAAGCTGAAGACCCGATCGGGAGATACACCGAAGCTGAAGGATTTGTTGGCGGAGGCGATCGATCGATCGCGGGCCGACGTGGAACAGCGGTTGCAGTCAGAAGAGCGCAGTGAAACTCCCGAGTTCATTGAACAGGTGGCGCAAATTGTGGGCCTCAGCGCGGTGAAATATGCGGACTTGTCCCAAAACCGCACCAGTAGCTATGCCTTTAGCTACGACAAAATGTTGGCGCTTCAGGGCAACACAGCACCCTATATGCTCTATGCCTACGCTCGGATTCAAAGCATTAGCCGTAAGGGTGAAATTGATTTTCAGAACTTGGACAGTGCCGAACTCATCCTCAGTGACGAGAGCGAGTGGGCATTGCTCAAGCACCTTTTGCGACTGGATGAAGTTCTAGAGGCGATCGCGGCGGAATTGATGCCCAATCGTCTCTGTGAATATCTTTTTGAACTGAGCAAAAAATTCAATAAATTCTATGATCGCTGCCCGGTTTTGAATGCCGCAGAACCCGATCGCACTTCCCGATTAGTGCTCTGTGATGCCACGGCACGTACCCTGAAACTGGGGCTGAATTTGTTGGGTATTGCAGTGCTCGATCGAATCTAAGCTCATCAATTCCGAGCCAAGTTAACAAGCTAATTGGTTATCTCAGAAGCGAACCCAAAAGGTTCAGCAACAGTTCATTTCAATGCCTCAAATGGCTCAATCCAATCCGCGCGATCGGGTAACTGGGCCCGCACTTGCCCGCGCCAACGTTCACGACTGCCCAACAGTTCAATGGGCGTTGATAGGGCATCGAGCAGGGAGCCTTTTTTAAACAGCCAGCGCCCAAAAGCCAGGGGTAACTCTCGCAGGCTCCAGCGCACCCAACGGCGCAATTCCTGGCGGGCCGATCGACGACGCATCAGCGGCACACCATGCAACTGGTGTAGGTAGCGATTGGAGCGGCCATACCGTCGCCATTGACTGGCAAATTCCTGCCAGGTGGCCCGATGGCGGTGTTCCACAATGGCCCCCGGCGCAAAGGCGATCGCCCAATCCGTGGCCTGTTGCATCCGCCAACACAAATCCGCATCGCCTCCGGTGGTCAGATAAGGACGAAACAGCCCGATCGCCTGGAAAACTTCTCGCCGCACCGCCAGGTTCGCCGTTTGGCCATAGGGCAAAAAGGGATGGTCGATCGTGTGTTTTTGCGAGAGGGTTTCTTGGCGATCAGCATAGCGTTCTAACAGGGTATGGCCCGGCAGGGACGTGATTTCCCCAGCCACCATCCCAATTGCGGGATCGGCAAAATCTCCCACCAGCGATCGCAGCCATTGCGGTTGAGGGCGACAGTCCGCATCCGTAAACACCAGAATTTCCCCCCGCGCTACCCGAATTCCCCGGTTCCGCGCCGCATAGGACGACTGAATCGTCAATTCCTGGAGAGGATGCAGTTGCCATCCCCGATCGCTAGCCATTTGCTGGGCCCGCTGCAGCCAATCCCAGGAGCGATCGCCGCTGCGATTGTCCACCAGAATAAATTCCACTTGGCTGGGGGGATAGTCCTGAGCCAACAGGCAATCAACTAAGGGAGGCAAGTCCGCCTCGCCGTTATAAATCGGCACAATCACGGACACCATGGGCCAAGACTCCGGCTCCATGGCAACGGTCGATCGCCCCTCTGCGCTCACCGGTTCCCTCGAATCCAGATCAGAATCGTCCATGCTTGCTAGAACGCCAAGGAACATCCAAAAATCATGCTGCTTAACCAATGGGCTTGATGCTCTGACTCAATTCGCTGGTTTATCCAGGCCATCGGCTCGATCGGTCAGGCGATCGCCACAGCCCCGGCAGCTTGCCCCCTTCAGGATACTGTTGAGTTTGCCATTCCACGGGATGATTGCCCCACAAAAAACGGGGCCCGGGGCCCCGCAATCTCAGGCGTTATTTCAGGTATCGTTTCAGGCGTGTCTGAGGGTTTGAGTCTTGGATGGCAGGGAATTGCGCTAGCAACCAGATCAATTGCAATTGCAACTGCAACGAAGGGGATGCTCAACGCCACCAGAGTCCCAGAGCACCAAGGGCCGCAGCCACCAGATAGAACGTGGAAACCACTTGCAATTCTGACCAGCCAGAAAGCTCAAAATGGTGATGCAGCGGGGCCATCTTGAAGAGTCGCTTGCCCTTGCCGTCCGGGCCTTTGGTGGCTTTGTAATAGCTCACCTGCAACACCACCGAAAGGGTTTCAGCCAGGAACACCCCGCCAACAATGGCCAAACTCCAGAGCGAGTGGGTCAACAGGGCCACGGCAGCCAACGCACCGCCGAGGGCCAAAGATCCCGTATCGCCCATGAACACGCGGGCTGGATTGCGGTTATAGGCCAAAAAGCCCAGGCAGGCTCCCGACAGGCAAGCACAGAAGAGACCCAGGGCCGGAGAAGTGGGGTAAACAATCGCTCCCAGGCTCAAGAGGGCGATCGCCCCAGTGCCGCCCGCCAGTCCATCCAAGCCATCGGTAAGGTTTGTAGCGTTGCTTTCCGCCACCAGGGTGAACCAGCCGATCGGGAAAAACAAAATTCCCAAGGGCAGTGCAAACCCCAAGGGCAGGGCCACCGTTGTTAAATCCCAAGATTTTGTCAGCCCCAACCAAAGGCAAAACAATCCACCAAACAGCACTTGCAGCGCCAGTTTTTGGCGCGGGGTAATGCCTTTATTCGATTTGCGGCGCAAGACCTGCCAATCGTCAATCCAACCGATGAAACCATAGGCTAGGGTCAAGGCTCCCACCGCCAGTGCATCGGCCCACTGGGAACCAGACCAACCGCAACCTATTCCTAAAAGTAGGGTCAAAACCACGGCCGTGGGCACAAAGAAGATGCCGCCCATGGTGGGGGTTCCCGCTTTCACAAAGTGGGATTGGGGGCCATCTTCTCGAATCACCTGGCCGGTTTTGAGACGGCGCAACAGGGGCACTACCCAAGACCCGATCGCGGCGGTTACAGCGGCGGCTGTCACCAGCGGCAAGGTGAGCGATTCCAGGCCATAGGGCGATCGCCCAGACAGGCCATCGATTGTCACTGCGGCAGCGCTCAGGCAACCCGTCAGCAGCAAAAATAGCTGCGTGCCGGTTAGTGCAAAGGATTTTTGAACTGGAAATTTAGCATCCACGACAAAACCAGTAACTCACTCGTCACACCACACACACACCATCTGTCCAAGCATCGCTTCTATCCGTGCCGCGTTCCCGATTTAACGTTTTCCATCATTCCCTGACTCCCTGGAGGTAGACCCTGGGCATCGCGCGAAGATGGTCGTTAACGGTGTTGCAGCATGGGCGATCACGATGTTAGGAAACCGCGCTGAGGGGCTAAAACCATGACCCGTTTGATTAGATACGGGATGGGCAACCTTAGGCGCTCATTAAAGCACGAATCCTGATGATCGGCGATCCGCTCCTTGGAATTCCGAACCCGGATCGACTGGCAAAATCCTCATCAAAAATCCATTAAGAATTGTTGTGGCACAGGATCAGCCAATTGCCAATGCTGAATTTTGATCCTGCACTGCTGATCCCGATCGCTCGAAAAATCCAGTCGATCGCCCCCGCTGGCCAGTCACGCCCAGGTGTTGCTCGGGGCGATCGGGCAGGCGATCCCGCAAAAAAGCCGGGAGCGATCGCCCCATGGGTCAATCGCTCCCGGTCATTTCATTGAGATTGTGGCTTACGTCCTCAAGGTTGGCTCAGCCTAAAACACCAACTGGGTCGAGGCCTGTTCCTTGTCCGGAATCGTGGTGTATTCGGCCAGAATTTGGCGGAACTCATCACCATCGATCGTTTCCTTTTCCACCAGCAGATCCACCAGGCGATCGATCGCCGTCCGGTTTTCGCGAACGATCCGCTTGGCTTCCAAATAGCAGTGATCCACGATCGAGCGCACTTGGGCATCCACCCGGGCTGCGATCTCTTCGGAGTAGTCTGATCGGGTCAGCCAGTCGCGACCCAGGAACACCTCAGACGATTGGGTCTCCAGGGAAATCGGGCCAATGTCCGACATCCCAAAGCGGGTCACCATTTGCCGAGCCATGTTGGCCACCTGTTGCAGGTCGCCGCCGGCCCCGGTGGTCACTTCCGCATCACCGAAGATCACATCTTCCGCCGCACGACCGCCCAAAGCACCGGAAATCCGAGCCATGATTTGCGATCGCGAAATCAGCATCTGATCTTCGCTGGGGGTGAACCAGGTCAGACCGCGAGCTTGACCGCGCGGGATCAGGGTCACCTTCTGCACCGGGTCGTGGTGCTTCATCAGCGTCCCCACGATCGCGTGGCCAATCTCGTGGTAGGCAATCAGGCGCTTGCTCTTGCTATCGACCAAGGGCGTGCCTTCCATCCCAGCAATCACCCGATCGACCGCATCATCGATTTCCTGCATCGTGATTGCGTCCTTGCGGCGGCGAGCCGTCAAGATAGCCGCTTCATTCAGCAGGTTCGACAGGTCAGCCCCCGTAAAGCCAGGAGTCCGACGGGCGATCACCTCTAGGGAAATTTCATCCGCCAGCTTTTTGTTACGGGCGTGGACATTCAGGATTTCCACACGGCCCTTCACATCCGGCGCATCCACCGTCACCTGGCGATCAAACCGGCCCGGTCGCAGCAGGGCCGAATCCAACACATCTGGGCGGTTAGTTGCTGCGATCACAATGATCCCCGTGTTGCCCTCAAAGCCGTCCATTTCGGTCAGCATTTGGTTCAGGGTCTGCTCACGCTCATCGTTACCGCCGCCGATGCCTGCGCCCCGTTGGCGACCCACCGCATCAATTTCATCAATGAAGATGATGCAGGGGGCGTTTTCCTTAGCTTTTTTGAACAGGTCGCGCACGCGGGAAGCGCCCACGCCCACAAACATTTCCACAAATTCCGAACCGGAGATGCTGAAGAACGGTACGCCCGCTTCCCCGGCGATCGCCTTGGCCAACAGGGTTTTGCCGGTTCCCGGAGGGCCCACCAACAACACGCCCTTCGGAATTCGTGCGCCCACCGCCGTAAAGCGCTCCGGCTTCTTCAGGAAGGTCACAACTTCTTGCAGTTCTTCCTTGGCCTCGTCCACGCCGGCCACATCATCAAACATCACGCCGGTTTTGGCTTCCATTTGGAACCGGGCCCGCGACTTGCCAAATTGCATGGCTTGGCCAGGGCCACCGGGAACGTTGTTCGATCGCCGGAACAGGAAAAACAACCCCGACAGCAACAAAATCGGGAACACCAAATTCCCCAGGAGACCCCACAGGGCCCCATCGTTGCGCATCGGGTGCGAATCCAGGTTCACCCCAGCTTCGCGCAGCTTGGCAATCAAGTCTGGCGCGGCCACGGGCAAATCAACCCGCAAACGCTGAAGACGACCATCCAGCTCAGGATCGACAGCCTCGACAATCGCCGTGCGGCCACCCTCATACAGGTCAACTTCAACAATCCGGCCTGCATCCAAATATTCTAAAAAGCGGCCGTAGGTCATCCGGGTATTCGCCGCGTTTTTACCCATGTCTGCTGTGGGGCCCGAAACTGCGCCCTGCCATAGGAAAAACCCTACGATCAGGACGGGCAACGTCCACAGCAGCGCGACTCTCCAAGAGAATTTCATCTGATGAGTTGCCCCTCAATCAATGCCTGTTATGTGCCTGTTATGCGGCTCGGGCGATCCCGAGTCTTAACCAAATGTAACTTACTGTTAAGCAGCCAGCAACCGAACTCAGTTTGGTTCGGTTCCGGTGGTGGCCCGTGGCGATCGGGGAACTTGCTCCAAAACCACTGCCATGACTGGGTTTGATGCCTTGAGGAGCTAGTTACAATTACTTAGCGGGCGATCGCCTGCCTGCCGTTCCCTGAGATTGAGGGAGAAACCAGCAAGGTTAAATGGGAGCGGGGTAGCCATCGGCCGTAGGGTTAAGTTGGCAAACGTCAAATTAGCAGCGGAAAATTGTGAAAGAATGGCCACCCAAAAATAGTGATTAAAAAAATGGTGATGGAAAACGTTTGCCTCTAGATTGGATTTCTAGATCAAACCGTTTCTAGACCGGTGTGAGTGGCTACGGCAGAAAATCGCACCGCACCTCCAAATCATCATTACGTCAAATCATCATTACGTCTTGAGGGAGGGATTAGGTCGCTGGCTTTCCGCGCATACTTTACCCTGTCTATAAGTCCCGTCAATCTGACCCCGACTGACCTCGAATCCTGGTATCACGCAGAGTTATGAGCATCGAAAAAATTGTTGAACAAGCGTTACGCGATGGCTATTTGACTCCGGCCATGGAAGCGGAAGTGGGGCGGATTTGCGATACAGCTTCCGAGTTATCGATCGAGGAGTATATGGCTCTCGATCGATTGATGGGTGCATTGCTGACTGGTGAAGTGGTTGTGCTGCCGCGCAAGCAATTTATCAACGTCATGGAAGAGTTGGTGCTCACGGAGGCCATTACCCGAGTCGCGGAAATTGAAACCACCAGCGATCGGGCTTTGGATGTGGGCGATATTGCTGCCTATGCCCTCAATCGCTTGCCGCCCCTCTATGCCACCACTGAGGAGGGAGCCAACTACCAACGCCAACGGGCCAAGGAACAGCTCCAAGACCTGATTGCCAGCCAGGTGAACGAAGCCATTGTTCACAGCCAATCCAAGCCGGAATTCTTCCCAGAGCGGCAACCCCTTGGCAAGCCCAGCGGCGATGTGCTCTCGCAAGTTAGCGCCCTGTTGCAATCTTCGGCCCCAGCCTTCGAGGCCGATGTGCCCGGTAGTACCAAACGCTAGACCCCGGTTATTTAATTCGTTTTGCCCGTCGCTGCTGGTTTTCAGCCCAGCGACGGGTTACCGCTAGCCGCCAAAGCTTGCGCCAGAACGGGTGATTTTAGACCCGAGCGATCGCAAAATCCTTAAGCCAGGAACTCTGAAGACCACCCCCGCGTCTGGAAAGCATGGGATATCCATCAACCCAGATGCGCGTATGAGCTACTCCCCGCCCGTGCCCTGGTCCAAGATCGAGGCCGCCTTGCCCCAAACGCCTGTGCCGCCTCAGAAATTATCAAGCGCTGATTTGGTGCTGCGTTGCCAAGCAGGCTTGCAGCCTGATCGGGCTGCTTTTTCAGAACTGCTGCGGCGCTACCAGCCCCATGTGGATCGCGTGCTATATCACCTTGCGCCGGACTGGTCCGATCGGGCAGACCTCGCGCAGGAGGTGTGGTTGCGGGTCTATCGCCACCTCCACCGCCTCAAGGAGCCAGAAAAGTTCCGGGGATGGTTGAGCCGCATTGCCACCAATTTGTTTTATGACGAATTGCGCAAACGGAAGCGCGATCGGGCCCCCGTCTCCTTAGATGCCACACGGCAACTGGACGATGGCGAACTGGATTGGGAAATTGCCTCCCCTGACCCCAGCCCCGAAGAGAACCTATCCTCGCAAGAGTTCTACGAGAAGCTGCGAGAGGCGATCGCCGATTTGCCTGAAGCCTTCCGCACCACGATCATTCTGCGGGAAATTGAAGATTTGCCCTACGAGCAAATTGCGGAAATGACCGGGGTTTCATTGGGCACAGTGAAATCGCGAATTGCTCGGGCCCGGGCCCGCTTGCAAACGCAACTGCAAAATTACCTCAATCACTAGTGCTGAGCCATTCATCTCAATGGACTAAGCCAGTGGTTTGAATTGGGGCTTGAGTTAGGGCTTGAATTGGGGTTTGAATTGCGGAGAAGTTTGAGGTTATATTCGCTACTCCGTATACTCAAAAAACGGGTTGAATCGGTAAAGTTCCGGTTGCTTGGATGTTCCAATGAGAACTTGCCAAATACCCAAGAAAAAACCGAGCGAAGTCATCAGGAAATCAGCGATCGAATGCTGATCATTGAAAGCGTTTCAGGGTAGAAATCTCGGTTCCTAAAGATTTAGACTAAAGCTGGAACCAATTAGCAGGTTCCAAGGTCTTGTGTGATTGAACGGTGTGTCGCGAGTGCTGTTGTGATTGGTTTGTTAAGGGCTGTGGTGCTGCTATGACTTCTGAAATGCGTCCCCATGGACAAGACCCTGATTGGTCCGAAGCGTTCTGGTCTCGGGTTGCGGCATCGGATTCTGATCGCAGCCTCAACCAAGACCTAGACGGCGATCGCCTAGAGCGGGATTACCTCGACCCAAACTCCGATCCTGCGATTACGGAATCTTGGGGTTCGGGTTCCCCCATTGGCCTTGAGCAGTTTGAGTTGCTCAGTGCTTATCTTGATGATGAAGTCACCCCTGAAGAGCGACAACAGGTCGAAACCTGGTTGGCGACGGATTCAGCGGTGCAACAGGTTTTTAGAACGATGGGTGGTTTGAGCCGCTCAATCACTCAGATCCCGGTGCCCGCTGCGGCCCCGATCGAGCAAACGGTGCAAGGCGTGTTGGCCAAGCTCGATCGCCGGAAACAGCGACTGCAATGGGTTGGTGGCTCCGCGATCGCGGCGGTGGTGACGGCGGCCTTGGCTTCCATCAGCACGGGCTGGCAGGAACCAAGCTGGCAAATGGCGAGCTATCGATCGACCCCTGAGCAGTCCCTGGCCTTGTCTAGCCAATCGCCAACGCTGGCCCCCACGGAGCCGGCCGCTTCGCCCACTGGTCAAACGCCGCGATCGGTGGTCGATCGTGCCCTGATCATTGAATAGACGGCTCAAACGGAACAGCCCTCGGATCGGCATTGCGCCCCTGTGGCGTTTTGCCGATTCTTTTGATTAAGTTGCTGCCTCGCTTTGCGCAAGCGTTGATCGCCCTGAGGATCAGTCACCATGCGCCCCTGTCCTTGGGATTTTGAGACACCAGGTTAGAGATCCCTGGGAGCTTTTTGGGGGTTTAGCACGTCTGAGAAGCTATCAACGAAATGCCGTTCAGGTGGTGCTGTTCTTGATAGTGCCGAAATCCGCTCCCCTTTCAGGCCATAGACCCCAGCCATTGCGCTTTGTAAGCTACTCCAATGTGCTGACCTGATTTCAAAGGGTTGCGGGAGTTACGGTTTTCTGTTCGCTTCCCAGACTTGAATTTCCGAATATTCCCCGGTATACAGTCAAACTTAACGCCAAGTCATCCTCAAAGTACGGGGTTTCAGACCCAGGAGTTTTCGATGAAGTCAGCTATGAAATGGGCGATCGCTGGTTTGGTGGCCCTCAACCTACCTTGGATGACCGCTGAAACCGCCAGAGCCGGCGCTATTAAATCCTTAGCCTCCTTCCAATGCCAACAGGTCAATGGCTATTACGCCACCGTGGCCGTTCAGCGAAATGGGCGCACAGCTCCGGTCATTGCCTGGACCAGTGAAGAATTTAGCGATGCGGGCTACACCCCCCAGCGCCGTTGCGGCGAAGTCACCAGCCGGTTGAACGGCGTGCTGCGGGAGAACGGTAATCGCCTCAGTAATATCTACTTAACCGTGGGACGGGTGAATAGCCACACGGTGGTTTGTAGTGTGGGCAACATGCGATCGGGCTGCAATCGCAACAACGTGCTTTTTACCCTCAGCCAAACCAACCGCCGATCGAACGATCCCCGTGAAGTGTTGGAGCGACTGTTCAACACGCGCGTTCTCAGCAGCGGCAACCCGGTACAAGAATCGGGCGGTCAACCCTACGTGAACTTGGAAAGTTTGGTGAATCAGCTTTTTTAGGTCGCTTTTTTAGGTCGCTTTCTTTAGGCCTCTTGCAGGATGGACGGCCCTCAACGTGGGGTACGGGGGAAATGCCTCGGTAGAATCAAGACCCCAATTAATAACCCAATTAACAACCCAATTAACGACCCAGCAGGCGCAACACCCCAACACCACTGAAATACAAGCCAAGGACTGCGCCGCTCAAGAGTCCCTGGGTCAAGGGATCGGTGGAGGGAGTCAGCACCGCGCCCAGGATCACCGCGCCCAACAGCACGTAGCGCCACCCCGCCAGCATTTGCCCCGAGGAAACCACTCCCAATAAACCCAGCATCACTTGCAAAACGGGTATTTGGAAGGTGAGGGCCGTGCTGAAGAGCAAAAGCAGCACAAATTTAAAGTATTTCTCGATCGACCAAGCCTGTTCGACCACATCGCCGCCATAGCTCACGAAGAAGTTGAGGGCCGCTGGCACAAGGGCTTGGTAACCAAACACTAGCCCCATGATGAACAGGACGCTGGATCCCACAACGGCGGGCAGCACTAACCGCCGCTCGCGCCGGGTGAGGCCGGGCAGGACGAACTGAATAATTTGGTAAAGGATGTAGGGGGTTGCCAGCAGCAAACCCGAGTAGCCAGTGACCTCGATCGAGACAAAGAAAAATTCACCGGGTGTCAGTTGCAGGAACTTCACCCCATTGGCCGGTGCTTCCAACAGTCGCACGATCGGCCGGACAAAGACGAAGCAAAGGCCCATCGCCAGCACCACCACC
This sequence comes from Limnothrix sp. FACHB-406, assembly GCF_014698235.1. Taxonomy (NCBI): domain Bacteria; kingdom Bacillati; phylum Cyanobacteriota; class Cyanophyceae; order Pseudanabaenales; family Pseudanabaenaceae; genus Limnothrix; species Limnothrix sp. FACHB-406. The sequence continues at coordinate 51,382 of NZ_JACJSP010000009.1, forward strand.
CCCAAGGCCGCAAAGAGGCGCGATCGCAACTCCTCTAGGTGCTCAAAAAGGGACATTTCCACTTCATCGGGCAGCTCATCATTGGGGTCGATCGGGTCGATCGGCTCGGGCGACGGCATGGCCGGCGGGGTGATGTGGGGCTGGTCGAGGTCAGAGGAAGCGGTCATAGGGGAAGGAAAAATGGGGCGATCGAGGCGGTGAGGCTGGGCAGCGCCGGACGGCCGGGAAAACCCGCTGGGGCTGGTCAGTTAAGATTGGTCAGCACAGATTCATTTCTTAACATTCTAAGGGGCCTCCGTAACGATGAAATGGTGGCAAAAGCTGAAGGGAAGTCCGCTGGCACGCTGGGGCGCGATCGTGCTCGGATTGCTTTACACCGTTGCCCTGTTTGCGGAGTTTGTGGCTCCCTATGACCCCTACAGCGTCCAAGCGCAGGGGGGCCTGCTGCCACCCACGGTGATTCATTGGCAGGATCAGGCTGGGCAGTTTTTGGGGCCCCATGTTTATCCCACAACGCTGGGGGCAACGGATTTGCAGACGGGCGATCGCCCTTTGCGGGTGGATCGATCGCAGCCTTCTCGACTGCGACTGCTAACCACGGGCCCTGAATACCGGCTTTGGGGATTGATCCCCGCTCGGTGGCATCTGTTTGGCACCGATGGGCCCGGGCGCTGGAACGTGTTAGGAACCGATGAGCAAGGGCGCGATCAGTTCAGTCGCTTGGTCTATGGCAGCCGCATCAGCCTCAGCATTGGACTAGTAGGAATTGCAATTTCTTTCCCGATCGGGCTGTTAGTTGGCGGCATTTCTGGCTACTTTGGCGGCTGGATTGACAGCACAATCATGCGGCTCACGGAAGTGCTGATGACCATTCCGGGCATTTACCTGTTGGTGGCTTTGGCTGCCGTCTTGCCCCCCGGCCTGAGCAGTGCCCAGCGGTTCTTCCTGATTGTGGCCATCACATCATTCATCAGTTGGTCGGGCCTGGCACGGGTGATTCGCGGCCAAGTGTTGTCCATCAAGGAGCGGCCCTTTGTGCAGGCGGCCCGAGCCATGGGGGCCGGGACTCTCCGGATTGTGGTGCTTCATGTGTTGCCCCAAACGGCCACTTACACGATTATTTCCGCAACTTTGGCCGTGCCGAGTTTCATTGTGGCGGAATCGGTGTTGAGCTTGGTGGGGCTGGGGATTCAGCAGCCCGATCCTTCCTGGGGCAATCTGTTGTCTTTGGGAACCAATGCTTCGATTTTGACATTGCAGCCTTGGTTGGTTTGGCCCCCGGCGATCGCGGTGGTGCTGACAGTGCTGTCCTTTAATTTGTTGGGTGATGGGCTACGGGATGCTTTGGATCCACGCAGCACGGAGCGATCGAGCCGCTTGAGTGAATAGCTGTTGCTTAACCCTTGGGGCAAAAACCTAGACTCGCCGCAGCACAAACACGCTTCCTTCGTTGCCCCGACCAATTCGCAAATCATCATCCAAATAGGTCACGTCTAACCAACCCTGTTGCTGGACGGGGTTCAAGGTGAAATTCAGTGCTCGAAACCGATCGCCCTGTTCAGCCCGATCGACCCAATCGGTAATTTGGCGATAGTTCGCTAACCGCTGGGAACCCACCACAATTCGCTGAAAACGCACCGCCACCCGCACCGCCGACAAAGCCTCGAACCGGGCTGCCACCGCCACATAGCCCTCCAGCCAAGGGAAGTTGTTGTTGAGTTCCGCCAAGTTATAGATCGTTTGTCGATCGGGGCGAATGCATTGATAAATCGCGCCCAAATTGGCGATCGGGGGGCGATTAATACCCAATAGTTCTCGACTGGTGGTGTAAAGCAGTTGCCAATCGCCCGCGAGCTTGGCCGGCTGCTCGATCGGGCTGGGGGTTGGGTTGCGTTCCTCCAGCCGCGTGATCAGCGCCAAAATAGCCGCCTTGTCCGAGGTCGTGGTTTTTAAACCCAAGTTTTGACCCACCAGGGCCGCAAGCAAATCTGATTTTCCCAGCATGATGAATTCAACAATCCAGTAGGACGCGGCGGAGCGATCGTGGCACACTTGACAGGGGAGGCCTCTTGTGGAAACACTAGGATCCGCTTCCAGCCCAACAGGCACAAGCCCCTATCCACCATATCGCTAGCAACCTATCCCTAAACTATTGATGAACACTCCTGCTTTGCGTGAAGAACCGCGCCGTGCTCGTGCGGGCGTGATCCCGGCCCAAACCAACGCTTCGATCTTGGACTGGCTGGAATCATCAGGTCGGCTGCGCGATCGCGATGAACGGGACTTTGAGTACAACGAGCGCGACGAAGAAATCGCCGATATGCTCGTGGGCGAAGAAACGGGCTACGAGCTGGATGACGACGATGACATGGCCAGCGACGAACCCTAGGCCCTGTTACCCTTCAACCAATTAGCGCGATCGACCTCAGAGGCTTCATTGCCCCCAGCGCCCCCTTGACCGCATAGGTCGATCATTTACGCAATGGGGCTAGCAGTGATAGGATTTGAAATCGCGCCAACCAAGCGCCCAACCCCGAGGTAAGTCCATGCCTAAACTCAAAACTCGCAAAGCTGCCGCCAAGCGCTTTCGCAAGACCGGTAGCGGTAAATTTGCCCGCCGGAGCGCCCTGCGTAGCCACCTTCTAGAAAAGAAGAGCGCTGTTCGTAAGCGTCGTTTGGCCGGTGCGGCTCTGGTGCACGAGCGCGATGCAGACAACGTGCAACTCATGTTGCCTTATCTCTAAGGACAAAATCCTCGCAGCTTTTGCCCGGGGAACCTGTCAATGCTAGTTGCCGCTATCTCGATCGGCGCTTCCCCGCTTTCCTCTGTTTTTTCTGTATTGCTTTAGTTTCAAGCAAAGTCAACCCCTATGGCACGTGTTAAGCGCGGCAATGTTGCTCGCAAACGCCGCAAAAAGATTCTGAAGCTCGCCAAGGGCTTCCGTGGTTCCCACTCGCGTCTGTTCCGCACCGCTAACCAGCAGGTAATGAAGGCCCTGCGGAGCGCCTATCGCGATCGCCGTCGCCGCAAGCGCGATTTCCGTCGCCTGTGGATTGCACGGATCAACGCTGCTGCTCGGATCAATGGCACGAGCTATAGCCAATTGGTGGGCAACCTGAAGAAGGCTGATATTCTGTTGAACCGGAAAATGCTGGCCCAGTTGGCTGTTCTGGATCCTGAAGTGTTTGGCAAGGTGGCCGAAGCTGCCAAGGCAAAAGCTGCGGGCTAAGGGTGCGATCGCTTGATTTTGCGAATCAATCCAGCCGATGGGTGCAGCTTAATTCAGCACTTCGTTCAGCAAAATGATGGCGATGGCCAGTGGTGCTCAGGCGTGATAGCAACATCGATCCTTCTGGATAGTGAGGGCGCGGGCGATCGCGCCCTTTGCTATTGATGCGATGCTATTGATGTGGTGCTATTGATGTAGCTGCTGGTCAACGAAAAGCCCTAGCAATTTCAATTTTTTTAATTAACGAGTCCCCCTTTCAATCCTCTTGCTTTAATCCCTATGGAAGGCTCAGTTGGTATTGTCTATATTTCAATTTTGGTGGGGCTGCTGTCGATCGTGGCCTTTTTTGTACTGCGTCAGGTGTTCAAAACTCGTCGCCTAGAAAATACCCTCAGCCGCTTGCAAAAAGCCGCCAGCAGTGGGGAAGCAGGTGCTCAGGCGTTTTATGAACTGGGCAGTATTTACATGGATAAAAAAATGTATGGCCAGGCGATCGAGCAATTCCAGCGATCGCTCAAGAAAGGTGAAGAAGAATCCACCGATAACTTGGCCATTGTTTACAACGCTTTGGGATTTGCCTACGTGGCCCAAGAGCAGTTTGATTTGGCCATTCGGCAATACAAAGAAGCCGTCAAACTCAACGGCGGCTACGTGACCGCCTGGAATAACTTGGGATTTGCCTACGAGAAAAAACAACTGGTGAAGCAAGCCTTGGAAGCCTATGAAGCAGCCTTGGCGGCCGATCCCAAAAATGATGTGGCGAAGCGCCGTCTGGAGTCATTGCAAAAGCGCGCATAAAATCAACAGCAGGGGCAAGGATTCCACAGACCTTGCCCTTGTTTGTTTTTGTCGCGACGGGGTTAACCAACGGCTGTTGATGGCAATCAAAGCCTGGAAATTAAAACCTGGGAATTAAAACCTGGGAATTAAAACCTGGGAATTAAAACCTGGGAATTAACGCCTGCTTGCGATCTTGATTGGAAAACTTGAGGATTCGACCATGTTGGATATGTTGTCTTCGCTGCTGAGAAATCCTGCCCTGGCCGGTGGTTCAGGGGACTTGGGAGCCATGTTGCAAACCTTCCAAGCCATCAGTAGCCAAGGGGGATTGGACTTGGCGAACACCCAAGCGGTGATGGGAATTGTGGCGAAATATTTGAAAGAGGGCTTGCAGGCTAACCAGGCGGCCAATGGTTTTGACCAAACCCAAGCGTTGGTTGATCAATTGGGCGGCACGGAACCCAATGCGGCGGCGATCGAGGCGTTTTTGAATCAACCCCAAGTGGAACAAATGCTGGGGGAAATTGAGGCCCGCACAGGGCTGCCCGCCGGGTCGATCGAACCGATTTTGCCGATGGCAGTGCCCCTGATGCTGAACTTTTTAAAGTCCAACGAGCAAGGCAATTCGCTCCTTAGTGGCTATTTGGATAGCGACGGGGATGGGGATATTGATATGTCGGATTTGATGGGCTTGGCGATGAAATACCTGAATCGCTAGGGCTGGTTCGATCGCAAACATGAACGCTAGGATCTGTCGTCACTGCCTGGAATCCAGCGAAAACGGTTGATCTTCCATCTTCTAAGCGCCGTAACAAGGGGCTTAAGCCCCTTGTCCCCCGCGATCTCACCACAGTGGAACCAGGGTTTTGGGTGAATTGATAACCGTTCCTAGCGTGGCGAGCTGGAACTAGCCACTGCGAGCCTACCCCTGGCATTGCTTCAGCAAAGACCAGAGTTGAGCTTGATCCGTGGCGGCAGGCAGGCAGGTTAGCCCTTTGCAAACCAGGGCGATCGCCCCTTGCGGTAATTGCTGATCCAGCCGCAAAACCGTAGTGGGCAAATATTGCTGGGCCAAGAGGGTCAGGGTTTCCGCCTTGGCCCGCACCAGCACGGGCCGCTGGAACTGATCCAAGGCTGCCAGCAAACTGGGACAAGCGCGGGGGTGCTCGTCTAAGAAACGATGGAAACTGCGGAAGCCCTGTTCAGCGCGATCGAGATAGGTCAAATTTTCCGTGAGCAGGGCCAGGCGCACCAAGTTGCCCAGGGCTGTGCCGTTGGCGGCGGGGGTGGCGTTGTCGATGATGCTCCGCTCGCGAATGATTAAATCCGGGCGATCGTCCGCGTTGAAATATCCGCCATGATCGGCATCCCACAGGTGCTGATCAAATTCCGCCTGAAGTTGGGTCGCCAAGGCCAGCCACTGATCCGCCTCTGAGGGAGTAATTTGCCCCGTGGCGATCAGGGCTGTTGCGGCCTGGTGCAGTTCCAGCAGGCTGCGGATCACTTCGGCGTAGTCTTCTGCTTGGACCCTGATCGCCGGTCGTCCGTCGTAGTTCAGCCGATAGAAGCGATCGCCCGCACCGTGATGAGTTTGCAAAAAGCGGGCCGCTCCGGCAGCTAACTGGTAGGCGGGCAAGTCCTGAAACACGGCGGCCACCCGGGCCAACCCGGCAATCATCAAACCATTCCAAGCGGCGATCGCTTTGGTGTCGGTGACAGCGGGAATGCGACCGGGCCAAGCGACGGTTTTCGCCTCGGTGGCGTTGCGGGCGGGTGGAAATTGGGCCAACTGGGCGCGGGGCTGGCCGTAACGCACCGTGAACAGGCGATCGAGCGCCTCTGTCACCCCATCCGGCAAGGTTCCGCCCGATCGCCGCTGCAACACATTCACACCTTCAAAGTTGCCCGGCACTGAAACCGTGAACTGTTCCACCAATGCCGAGAGGGCTTCTGGTTCCAGCAGGGATTCCAGCTCATCCCAGCCCCAAACGTAAAATGCACCTTCTTCCGGTTCCGCCGCTGCGGGATCGGTGAAGCTGTCGGCATCTTGGGCCGCATAGAAGCCGCCATCGGGATTGGTCATTTCACGGCGGAGCCAGTCGATCGCCCCAAAAATTCCCGATCGCAGGGAGGGATCTTGGGCCCCCGCACTCCACAGATTCGCCAAAAACTCCACGATTTGCCCATTGTCGTAGAGCATTTTTTCAAAATGGGGCACTGTCCAGGTGGGATCAACGGTGTAGCGATGAAAGCCGCCGCCCACATGGTCGTTGATGCCGCCCAGGGCCAGGGCCACCCCCCGTTGCAAACTGGGGCGCAGGGCTTCTGGAATTTGGTCGCTCCAAGGCTCGGGACTGGTGACCCGATAGCCCCGCAACACAAAATCCGCATAGGGAATCATTGGAAACCGATTGCTCGATCGCCCTTCGGCCAAAACCGCTGCATTTTCCTGCCAACCTTGCTCAACCAGGGTGCGATCGAACAAATTGGCCCCCGTCGCCAAATCCACCGTTGGTTGCAGGGCCGCCAGAATTTGCCCCTTAATTTGGGCCACTTGCTCCGGCTGCTGGTCGTAGTGATCGCGCAGCGCTTGCAACAATTGCAAAAATCCTGGCCGGCCATAGCGCGGCTCCACCGGAAAATAGGTTCCCCCATAAAACGGCACTAAATCGTAGGGATCCAGCCAAATATTCAACGGCCAGCCCCCTTGGGTAATCATCATTTGCAGCGCTTGCATATAGATGCTGTCGATGTCGGGGCGCTCTTCCCGATCGACCTTAATGGGCAAGAAATTCGCATTCAGATAATCCGCGATCGCCGGATCTGAAAAGGCTTCACCCTCCATCACCGTGCACCAATGGCAACTGGAATAGCCAATGGACAAAAAAATCGGTTTATTTTCCTGTTTCGCTTGAGCAAGGGCTTCCTCACACCAAGGCCACCAGTCAATGGGATTATTCGCGTGTTTTTGTAGATATAAACTCTGGCTACTAGCAAGGCGATTAGGCATGATGATTTAGGCGACTGGGATTGGCTAAATTTGAACGGTTAAGTTTCGGTGGCGACGATTTTAAGATTTTGTTTGCTTAAGATTTGGTTTGATCACTAAAAATCAAATAAGCAGCACCCGCTAGCAACATAGCAGCCAGAAAGTAATTGCGTGTCACAGGAACTTTCATATACCAAACGCTAAATCCAGCGAACACCACCATCGTAATAACTTCCTGCAAAACCTTGAGTTGCGGTAGATTAAAGTATTGCGTGCCCAGGCGATTGGCAGGTACTTGAAAACAATATTCTAGAAAGGCGATCAGCCAACTTACGACAATTGCAACCCACAGGGGTGCAGTCTTCAAATCTTTTAAATGACCATACCAAGCAAAGGTCATAAAAATATTGGAAATCATCAATAAGCCAATGAGGTTCCACATAGCTAGAAGGGTTTAACACCATTCAGAAGAGATGGGATTCTAAGCAGGACTGAGCGCATTTTGACTGGCGATCGCCCTAGTTTAATGGCCAACCGAGGCGGGTGGGTTGCTCATAGATTTTTACTAGGGTGTTCAGATCCCGATCGGAAATGGGGGGCGGATTGGCCACGGCGGCGGCATAAAGCGCGTCTTGGGGATTAGGACTGTGGCCCCAAATTCCCAGGGCATGGCCCAACTCATGGCGAGCCGTGCCCAACAGTTGAGCAAACGCGCGATCGCCCCGCAACAGCATCGTAAATCGGTGGGCTAGTCGGGGGCGATCGCCCCGTAGATCCCAATAGAACTCATAGGTGGTGCGGGCGTTGGCGGCTCGGGGCAAACCGGCCGCATTGCGCAGGGTGGGATTGCCCAGGGCGATGGTGATGTCGGCCGGGGTTGAATCCCCAGCGTCCAGCAGTTGCAGCGATAGATAGGGTTGCCAATCGGTGATCGCCTGGGTCACGGCCTTGCGCCAAGCTGCCGCGCGGGGCGGTGTGGGGGCAAGGGCAACGGTGATCGGAAACTGCGACCAGATCAGGTGACCCACGATCGAGGGTTCAATTTGGTCGAAGTAATCTGGACTAGAGGAATCTGGGTCGAAGTCATCCCCGGCCCCGTTACGCGGCGGAACAAGTCTTGATTGGGCCGCCGGGCGATCGCGCCACTGTTGCAAACGGGTTGGCAACGGGTGTACCTGGGGCGGTGGTAGTTGGGAGAGCAGGGCCGGCAGTGGTTCCGTTGCTTGGGCGAGCGAATCACCCCCCCGATCGGCTAGCCCCCCAATTCCCAGACCACTCCAGACCCAACTGCTCAAAACACCGCAGAGCGCGATCGCCCCATAGACCATCGCGCTCTGCCATCGTTGTCGGTTGCGGGACACCCCACCCATTGGGCGATCGCCCCTAACCCTTCAGCCAGCCGGCACTCAGCACCACCGCCAAACCCATGAACACCAAAGCCAGCGTCCAGGTAATGCGATTTAGCGTGGCTTCCGCGCTCTTGGTGCTCGAAAACAGTTGAGCTTGGCCGCCAATGCCGCCGAGACCGTCACCCTTGGGGCTGTGCAACAGCACAAACACCACCAAACCGAGGGCAGACAGGGCCCAGATTATTTCCAAAATCGTGGTCAACATAGGAAACGCAGGATTGTACCCAGCAATAGCGGAATCAACATTTTACGGCCGGATGGAGACCCCCAGCGGCCCCCGTGGGTCTAAACGCCTACCGTGACCGGCGTGCGATTCAACTTGGCTTCATAGGCCGCCGGAGCTACGATCGACTTGCCCGTCATTTCAGAGGGCTGGGGCAAATTCAGCAATTGCAGAATCGTCGGCGCAATATCCGCCAAGCAACCATCATCCCGCAACTGAACATCGCAGCCATGGCCGACCACCTTGCGGCGCTCCCCTTCCACCACGATGAATGGGACACGGTTAGTGGTGTGGGCCGTCCAGGGATTACCCGCCTCATCGAACATGTATTCCGCATTCCCGTGGTCAGCGGTGATCAGCACCGTGCCGCCCACCTTGGAAACCGCCGTTAACACCCGGCCCAAACAGCGATCAACCGTTTCAATGGCCTGAATGGCCGCTTCCATCTGTCCGGTGTGGCCCACCATGTCTGGATTGGCATAGTTCACCACCACCAAGGAGTAGACCTCCTTTTGAATGGCGGAAACCACCGCATCGGTTACCGCGTCCGCAGACATGGCCGGCGCGCGATCGTAAGTTGGCACCATCGGACTCGGGATCAGCACCCGATCTTCTCCTTCAAAGGGATCTTCCAAACCACCATTGAAGAAGTAGGTGACATGGGCATATTTTTCCGTTTCGGCGGCTCGAAACTGGCGGAGGCGATGATTCGCCAACACCTCACCCAAAATGTTTTTCAGATCCTGCGGCGCGAAGGCCACGGCCACGGGTAGCTCGGGATCATATTGGGTGAATGTGACGAAATGGATCGGTTGCACCAGTTCGCGCTCAAACCCATCAAACTGAGGATCCATGAACGCTTGGGTGAGCTGCCGCGCCCGATCGGGACGGAAATTGAAGAAAATTACGCCGTCTTGGGCCGCCACGGCCCCCGGAGCCACCCGCACCGGCAGAATGAACTCATCAAAAACCTTTTCCGCGTAGGAGTCCTGAAGGATCTGCACGGGCGATCGCCCATCCACTTCACCCTCCGTTGCCATCACCTGGTAGGCCTTTTGCACCCGATCCCAGCGGCGATCGCGATCCATCGCGTAGTAGCGCCCGGAAACCGTCGTGATTTGACCCACCCCCGCGTCATCAATCAGCCCTTGCAGTCGAGTCAGAAACTCAATGCCACTGTTGGGCTGGGTGTCGCGACCATCGGTGATGGCGTGAATACAGACTTCCGTGATTCCCTGTTGCGTTGCCAGCTTCAGCAACCCGGCCACATGATCCAAATGAGAATGCACACCCCCATCGGAACAAAGGCCAATCAGATGGAGCTTGCCGCCACTGGCTTTAACCTGCTGACAGGTGGCGACCAGGGCAGGATTGCTCAAAATTGAATCGTCTTCAACGGCATCGGAAATGCGAACCAACTCTTGGGGCACAATCCGACCCGCACCAATGTTCAGGTGGCCCACTTCGGAGTTACCCATTTGCCCCTCGGGCAGGCCAACCGCCTTACCTGATGTGCGGATCAGTGTGTGGGGATAGGCTGCCCAAAGGCTATCAACGATCGGGGTTTTCGCTTCGGCAATCGCATTACCGTTGCGATCTTCGCGGTAGCCCCAGCCGTCAAGAATGATCAGCACGACAGGGGAGACAGTTGACTCCACCATACTCTGATTGCTCTTCATATTTGCTTAATTTTCCCGCCATAATAGCACCGAGATTTAACCTATAAGCCTGGGATGGTTTGTGGCGCATCCCAGACGTTACAAGGTATTTACAAACCGGTGTTTGCTTTTTTCGCGTCCTGCTTGGCCCGTTGCTTTTCGCGCTCTTTCTCGCGCTTGGCGGCCGCTTTGTCCGCCTTCTCTTGGGCAATGGCTGCCAACTTTGCTTGCTCTTGTTCCTCGGCAATCTTGTCGAGATAGTAGCGATAGTTGCCCTGATAAACGCGCAGTTCGCCTTCACGAACTTCCACAATTTTGTTGGCAACTTGCGAAATAAAGTATCGATCGTGCGACACGATCAAGGCAGTGCCATCGAATTGCGTCAGGGCTGATTCGAGGGTTTCTTTTGCAGGAATGTCCAAGTGGTTGGTTGGCTCGTCCAAAATCAGCAGATTAACGGGCTGAACGAGCATTTTGGCGAGGGCTAAACGCGCCTTTTCGCCCCCACTCAAGGATTCAACTTTCTTGAGAACCGCTTCGCCACTGAACAGGAAACGGCCCAAGAGGCTGCGCACCTCTTCCTCTTTCCAGTCTGGGGCTTCGTCCCGCAGGGTGTCAATGACGGTTTTGTGTAAATCCAGGGCTTCGGCTTGGTTTTGCTCAAAATACCCGGGGATCACGTTGTGTTGACCAATTTGGGCGGTTCCCTCGGTGGGGGCTTCCCGACCCATGATCATGCGCAACAGGGTGGATTTACCGCAACCATTGGGCCCAAGGAAGGCGATTCGATCGCCCCGTTCCACGGTCAAGTTCGCACCCAGGAACAGGATCTTATCGGCCCAAGCGTGGGTCAGGTCTTCAATTTTGACCACCTCGCGACCGCTGCGCGGGGCGGGCGGAAACCGAAACCGCAGGGTGCGCACATCGGCCACGGGAGCTTCGAGGCGCTCCACTTTTTCCAGTTGTTTTTCGCGGCTCTTGGCTTGGGTGCTGCGGGTGGCGCTGGCCCGGAACCGATCGACAAAGGCCTGTTGCTTGTCTAGTTCCTTTTGCTGGCGATCGTAGGCCGCCTGGAGGGCGCTGCGATTTTCTTCTTTTTGGGCCAGGTATTGGGAATAGTTACCCAAGTAGGTGGTGGACACACCGCGCTCGGTTTCCACAATCGTGGTGCAGAGTCGATCGAGAAATTCTCGGTCATGGGAAATCAGCACCAGCGGCTTGCCCAGTTGCTTCAGGTAGCCTTCTAGCCACTCGATCGACTCGAGATCCAAGTGGTTGGTCGGTTCGTCCAACAGCAACAGATCCGGCTCTTGCAGCATCACCTTGCCCAAGCAGATCCGCATTTGCCAGCCGCCACTGAAGGAGCTGACCAGCCGATCGCCATCGTCCGGCTCAAACCCCAACTCCGGCAACAGTCGATCGACCCGGGCTTCTAGACCATAGCCATCCAGGGCTTCAAACCGGCGTTGTAGGTGGTCGAGATCGCGCAGCAAGGCTTCTAGGCGATCGGGATCCGCCGCGCCCATCTCGTTTTGCACCTGGTGCATTTGATCCTGCACCTCGCAAGCTTCCGTGAAAGCCGAGAACAGTTCTTCGCGCACCGTGCGGCAAGGATCCACATCAAACTCTTGGTTGAGATAACCAATGCGCAAATCAGCCGGGCGAATAATTTGCCCGGCCGTTGGCTCAATCTCACCCATGATGATTTTGAGTTGGGTGGATTTACCTGCCCCATTCACACCAACCAACCCAACCCGATCGCCGGGCTTGACCTCCCAGCTCACATCCCGCAGGACTTGGCCCGTTGGGTAAATTTTTTGGATGCGTTCCAAACGCAGCACGTTTGCCTCCCGGTTTCAGGTTTGCTGGTCGTTAACGTGGTTGAACTGGTTGAGCTTCAAACTGAAGGGAATCTTAGACCAATGCACGAAAGCGTAAAAGCCTTGAGCGTGAAACTCCCTTCGGTAGTGGTTCCGGCTTGAGGCTCATACCACAGTGAAATGATTGGGATCGATCGGGCGATCGAAGCCAAATGGGTATAGGACAGCTTGCCAACGTTATGGATCGCGCTTAATCGGTTATCCGGTTTTGCCGTTGCTCCGACCAATTGCCGACCCCTTTTAGGTTTTATCCAGCTAGACTCAGCCAGACTCGGTGAGCAGCATCAATAAAGATGCGACCAGCAAACTGTTGTCTTTGTAACAAAACTTAGGCCGTATGGTAGCAGGGTCAGGCCCGATCGCCTAGTTTTTTTGTCAGGGAGTGACCATTAATTTTGCTCATAGGCTGACTCATGGGTTAGCCCATCGATCTACTTATCAGCCGATTTTTGTGATCAGCCGATTTTTGCGCAAGAAAAAACCTCGAGCTGGGCCAGCCAGCAATCGAGGTTTCAATCGGGGTGCATCTACATGGAGTGGTTTTCAGCCCTCCAGTCATTAGCTCCGGATAGTTTTTCAGCAAAGAAGCCTAGGGCGTGTCGTCAAATCGCCTGAAACCCTGCTTCCACCGTTGTCAGATCGTGGGGGACAAGGGGCTTAAGCCCCTTGTTACGACGATTGGGGCATGAAAAATCAACCGTTGTTGTCTGATCTCAGGAAATGACGACAGGCCCTAGGATCCGTCGTCATTGCCACCGCCGTAGGGGTTGGGTTTCCCAACCCTAATCTGAACCCTAATCTGAGCGATCGCTAAAGCACCACCGTGAAGGCATCGCGGATACCCGGAACCTTCACAATCTCTTCGAGCAGGCCATCGGGCAGCAGATCATCAATGCTCAGCACCATCACCGCATCGCCGCGCACAATCTTGCGGCCCACCTGCATACTGGCGATGTTCACATTGAAGCTCCCCAGCAGCGAACCAATTTTCCCAATGATCCCCGGCATATCCCGGTGCTTGGTCAGCAGCATGTAGCGGGTGGGGGTGACGTTAATCGGGAAATCATCAATTCCGGTGATGTGAATTTCCCCGTCACTCAGCAGGGTGGCCGTGGCCGAGTGCTCGCCCAACGAACCCACCGCCGACAGGTGCAGCGAGCCGGTGTAGTCCCGAACGGAAGAATCGCGGGTTTCAATTACCCGGATGCCCCGCTCCTTGGCTTCAATGCTGGCGTTGACGTAGTTCACCCGTTCCCGCAAAGCCTGGGACAACAAACCTTTCAGGGCTGCGATCGTGATGGGTTTGCTGTCTTTTTCTGCCAATTCCCCTTGCAGGCGCACCGTCAGGGATTCCACCCGACCGCCAGCCAGTTGGCTCACCAAAGTGCCCAGGGTTTCCGCCAACTTCAGGTAGGGCCGCAGTTGCTCCATCACATCGGGATAAAGACCCGGAATGTTCACGGCCGATCGCGCTGGCAGCCCCAACAGTACATCGCGGATTTGCTCCGCTACGTCGATCGCCACGTTCACCTGGGCCTCTTCGGTGGAAGCACCCAAGTGCGGAGTCAGCACCACTTCCTTGCCCAAGCCCTTGAGGGGCGAATCTCCCAACGGCTCATCCAAAAACACATCAAGGGCCGCGCCGCCAATCCGATTTTCCTTCAGGGCTTCGTAGAGCGCTTGCTCGTCGATGATGCCGCCCCGGGCGCAGTTAACGATCCGCACCGTGGGCTTCATCTTCGCCAGCGCTTCAGCATTAATCAGGTTGGCCGTTTCCGGTGTTTTCGGCATGTGCAGGGTGATGAAATCCGACTCACGGAACAGCAAGTCCAAATCCACCAAGCGACAACCCAACTGCTCGGCGCGTTCCTTGGAAATAAAGGGGTCATAGGCCAGCAACTTCATGCCCATGGCCTTGGCACAGGAGGCCACATGGGAACCAATTTTGCCCAAGCCCAAAACCCCGAGCGTCTTTTTGTAAACTTCCACGCCCGTGAAGTTCTTGCGATCCCAGTTGCCGGCCTTGGTGGATTCGTTGGCGGCGGGAATGTAGCGCGACATGGACAGCATCATGGCCAGGGCGTGCTCGGCGGCGGCGATCGTGTTGCCTTCCGGCGAGTTCACAACCACAACCCCTTGGCGGGTGGCGGCGGGCACATCCACGTTATCGACTCCGACCCCAGCGCGGCCAACAATTTTCAGGCTTTGGCCGGCTTCGATCACACGGGCAGTGACGCGGGTACCCGATCGAATCATGAGCGCGTCATATTCACCGATGATTTGCACCAGCTCATCTTCGGGCAGGCCGGTGCGGACATCGACTTGGGCCACTTGCGACAGAATGTCGAGGCCGGCTTTGTCGATCGGGTCGGAGACAAGTACCTTCGGCATGGGGCGAGTGTGCGGTTGGCAGATAGGAAAGGTCTAGTTCGCTGCGGGTTGACGAAGCGAGGGGTTGGCCCAAAGTTGCCAGCCAAAATCGCGACAAATCACTGAGGATCTGCGATTGGGTGATTTAGGAGCGGGTTGGGCTAACTTGCAGCCTCCTATTCTACAGGGGGTGATCACGATCACGATCGTCCCCTAGGGTTTCTTTGGGCTTAAGGAACGGTTAAGACCGCAATCGCGATAGCCAGGATAATTTGTTGTCGTCGTAGGGCGGATAGCGCATTGGAAATTCCGGCTTGGCCGATCGCCACAGGTGGCTGCGCTGATAGGAAAATAGCTCAAACCCAGCCCGGCCGTGATAGCGGCCCATGCCGCTGGCTCCCACGCCGCCGAAGGGCAAATCGGGCACGGTGGCTTGCACCAACAGATCATTCACACAAAGGGATCCCGAGGTGGTTTCCCGGCCGATCGCCCGGCTAATGGTGCGATCGTTGGCAAACACATAGCAAGCCAAGGGATGGGGCCGGGCGTTGATTTGGGCGATCGCCCCGTCCAGGTGGTCATAGGCCAACACCGGCAAAATGGGCCCAAAAATCTCCTCTTGCATCACGGGATCGCTCCACTGCACTGCCGCCAACAGGGTCGGGGCCAAGTAGCGTTGCCTCGGATCCGCATCCCCACCGATCACCACCTGGCCCGAGCCGGGAATCAGCCGCAACAACCGTTCTAGGTGATAGTCATTGGCAATCCGGGCAAAATCCGGGCTGAGGCTGGGGGTGGGGCCAAAGAAGTCGGTAATGGCCGCTTGGGCCAACGCCAGAAACTCCGCTTCCCGATCGCGCGGCACTAACACATAGTCAGGAGCCAAGCAGCTTTGTCCTGCGTTGAAAAACTTGCCCCACACAATTCGCCGGGCCGAGATCGGGAAGTCGGCCGAGCGATCGAGAATGCAAGGATTTTTGCCCCCCAGCTCCAGGGTGACCGGTGTGAGTCGCTGGGCTGCGTAGGCCATCACCACCTTGGCTACCGTGGGGCCACCCGTATAGAAAATATGGTCGAAGGGTTCTTCCAACAGAGCTTGGCTGACCTGAATTCCCCCTTCCGCCACCGCCACATACATCGGGTCAAAGGCCCGACGAATTAAATCCGCGATCGCCCGGGAGCTTTGGGGGGCAACCTCTGAGGGCTTAATCACCGCGCAGTTGCCCGCCGCGATCGCCCCCACCAGCGGCCCCAAGGTCAACTGCACCGGATAATTCCAGGCCCCCATAATCAACACCACACCCAATGGCTCCCGCTGCACCTTGGCTCGACCGGGCCAGAGGGTGACGGGCAACCCGACCGATCGGGGCTTAGTCCAACTCCGCAAATGTTTGAGGGCGTGGTCAATTTCCAGCAGGCAAAATTCCAACTCCGCCAGCACCGCTTCAAAGGGAGGTTTGCCCAAATCCACCTGCAAGGCCCGCAGGAGCTGATCCTGTTGTTCTTCAATGGCCCGGCGCAGATCCTGAAGCCGCCGCAGCCGATAATCCACATCGCGGGTGTAGCCCAACTTAAAAAAGTCGTGCTGGGTTTTCACCAGTTCCTGGGGCGAGGTGGCAGAAGGCGCGATCGGCTGGGGCATAGGGGCAAAATCGGGCAAAGGCAGCAATCAAGCTTCAACGTTAACCATTGATTCAACGACAAGCAATTACAAGCAATTTGCAATTTAGTTTGCAAGTTAATTGGCAATTGACTAACTAGCGATATGGGCAGGAATGATGGGTCAGGATTGGGGCCTTGATGAACGATGGGCTAATCAGTTGTCCATGGGCATTGACTTTGGAACCTCCGGGGCCCGAGCCATGGTGGTCGATCGACAGGGAGCCGTGGTGGCCCAGGCGCAGGTGAGCGCATCGGGGACGGGATCGGGGAGTGCAGCGGATTGGCTGTCGCAATTGACGGCGCTGCTGGCGGATTTGCCCCGATCGGTGCGGCAACAAACGGGAGCGATCGCCATCAATGGCACTTCGGGAACCGTGCTGCTGTGCGATCGCCAGGGCCATCCCCTGACCGATCCTCTCGCCTACGATGACGATCGGGGCCAATCCGTTTTGCCCCAAATTGCCGCGATCGCCCCGGCAGATCACGTCACCCACAGCGCCACCTCCAGCCTAGCCAAGCTGCTATGGTGGCGGGCCACAGAATATGGCGGTCAGTGGCCCACGGTGGATCCGCCCCAATTGCTCCATCAAGCGGATTGGCTCGGGGCCCAACTGCACGGTCAATTTGGCATCACGGACTATCACAACGCGCTGAAGTTGGGGGGCGACCCGATCCGCCAAACCTATCCCCAATGGCTGCGCCGTTTGGATATTGGGCCATCGCTGCCCAAGATTGCACAACCGGGCCAGGCGATCGGAACCATTTTGCCCCTGTGGGCTGATCGCTGGGATTTCCCGATCGATTGCCAAATTTGCACCGGCACCACCGATAGCATTGCCGCATTTTTGGCCAGTGGAGTCCAGGAACCCGGCCAGGCGGTCACGTCCTTGGGGTCTACCCTAGCGATTAAATTACTGAGCGAGCAGCCCGTTGCCGATCGCGCCCATGGGGTCTATAGCCACTTTCTGGGGCGATCGTTAATGGCCCGCTTGGCCATGGCCTCCTTGGCCCCTGGGAGTGGCAACACGACCGCTAGCCCCCCCTCGGTCGATCGCTGGTTGGTGGGCGGGGCTTCCAATGCCGGCGGCCGGGTGTTGCGGCACTTTTTTTCTGACCAAGAGTTACAACGGCTCACTGCCCAAATTGATCCCCAGCAGCCCAGCCCCCTCGACTATTACCCCCTGCTGGAACCGGGCGATCGCTTCCCCATTTGTGATCCCCATTTGCCACCGCGCCTCACGCCCCGACCGGCGGATCCCGCCGCCTTTTTGCAAGGCATTTTGGAAGGCCTAGCCCGGATTGAGGCCCAAGGCTATCAGTTACTTCAGCAATTGGGAGCCAGCCCGCTGCAATCGGTGCAGACGGCCGGCGGTGGGGCAAAAAATGATGTATGGACGGCCATTCGATCGCGCCATTTGGGTTGCCCCGTGCGATCGGCAAAGCAGACGGAGGCGGCCTATGGCACGGCCTGGCTGGCTTGGGCCGGTTTGCTTGGGCCGACTTGATCGCGGCCCCATCATTCACCGCCCGATTGATCAGCCCTAGGCCACCGTTTGGGGCTTGGGCACTGGGGCAGGAGCCACCCGATCGCGCCGGGTCATCCGCAATCGCAGCGGCCCATCAGGCCCCACGGTCACCCCTCGGCGGGCCGGGCGGGGAGGCAACACCCCGGCATAGGCCACCGACCAGTCCATCAGCAGCGTTGCCAACACCAGCTTCATTTCAAACTGGGCAAAGGCCATGCCAATGCAGCTTCGGTTGCCGCCGCCAAAGGTCAAAAATTCCGAATTGCTGAACGATCGCTCCAAAAATCGTTCGGGTTGGAACTGGGTTGGGTTGGGATACAAATCCGGCCGACGGTGAGCGCTGTAAATGTTGGGCGAGACAATGGCCCCGGCGGGATAGTCATAGCGCCCGATCATTGTGGGCTTCAGCAAGCGGCGCGGACTGCCAATCAGGGCCACGGGATACAGGCGCAAGGTTTCCTGGCAAAAAGCGTTCAGGTAGGGCAGTTTGGCGATCGCCATCGGTTCCGGATCCGGCCCCAGTTCGGCAATTTCCGCCCGGATTCGATCGCCCATGGCCGGAAACTGCGTCACCCACCACAGGGCCCAAGCCAAGGACGTGGCGGTGGTTTCATGGCCGGCCAGCAGCAGGGTCATTAATTCGTCGCGAATTTCCTCGTCGCTCATGGGCTGGCCCGCTTCATCGCGAGCCGCCAACAACAAGCTCAAAATATCGGTGCGATCGCTCGGCCCCCGATTGGTGGCTGGGTTCGGTTGAGCAGCGTCCTGTTGAGCTTGGACTTGCTCAGCGCGGCGATCGGCAATTTCCCCATAGAGCAAGACATCAAGCTGATTCCGCAACTTCAGAAAATAACCCCAAGGACTCCAGGGACCCCAATCCCGCTGCAAGGACGGCAAAAACAACAGGCTAGAGGTGAAGGGCGATCCCAGCAGGTCTAGAATTTTGGCTGCCAAAACTTGGATTTGGCCATAGCGATCGCCATCCACCAGCCCAAACACCGCTTTCAGGATGGTTTTCAGCGTAATGACTTGGGTGACCTTGCGCCCAGCAATGACCTGCTGCGATCCCCAATCCGCCGCCTGTTGGCGGGTTAAGTCACAAATCAACCGCCCATAGGTTGTCATGCGTTCGCCATGGAACGGCGGCAACAGCAACTTGCGATGGCGACGGTGGGGATTACCATCCAACAACAGCAGGGAATTGAGACCCACCAGCGGCTCCAGCAGATAATTCATGGAACCGCTTTCGATCTGGTTGGGATCCAGGGAAAACACATCCGCGATCGCCTCTGGATCCGCCACAAGGGTCATGCGCAACCCGGTGACCAGTCCCAGGGAAAACGTTGACCCCCATCGATCGGTGCATTGATCCAGAAAAGTTAGCGGATCAAATAGCCAGCGAAACAGTTGCCACCCGGCGGGACTCGGCACAGGATTGGGAAAAAGCATGACTTGCGAGGAACGTCAGATTGGGCGATCGATTGGGGCGATCAACTTGGGCGATCAACTTGGGCGATCGACTGGGGCGATCGACTGGGGCGATCGACTGGGGCGATCGACTTGAGCGAGCCTTTTGCCTTAACGAGCGGTGGCAGTCGTGGCCGGTTGAGCCGAAACCGGAGCCGCCGCCCGCACTGCTCGGAACATGCCAAACCGACAAAGCCCGGCCCCAAAGGCCAAACGCATCAGCAGCAAGGTGGGCACTTCCCGCAAAGACTTCACCAGGCCCGGAATGCCAAACTTGATCAGGCCGGCGGGTCTGGCTACCCCTTGCCAGATGGAGTCAAGCCAAGAGGGCAAGGTTTCAGGAGTCCAATCAGCCGTCATCACATCGCCATCCGTGAGACCCGTGGCGGCCAGGTCTTCGGCAAAGCCTTCAATGCTGGCGAAGGCCGGGTGGGCCCATTGCTCCAGCAGTTGTTTCATGACGGGGCGCTCCCAGCCGTTGAGGGGCACTTGCCGATCGTCCCGCTGGTTCCAGTCAGCCACCACCAGAATTCCGCCGGGTTTGAGCACTCGCAGCAGTTCCTTGGCGAAAACGGCCTTGTCGGGCATGTGGGGCCCCGCTTCGATCGACCAAACCACATCAAAGCTGGCATCGGGGAACGACAGGGCCATGGCATCATCCACCGCGAATTGTGCGGTCACATCCGGCGGGGTCAGGGATTGGGCCCGGGCCACCTGCTGGGGACTGATCGTAATGCCTGTGACCTGGAAACCATAGTCCTTGGCCAGAATGCGACTGCTGCCGCCAATGCCACAGCCCACATCCAGCAGGGTTGTGCCGGCTGGCAGGCGATCGAGCTGGCCCCAACGCACCATTTCATGGACAAAATCCGCTTTGGCCGCCAAAAAGTCCTTGCGGCGCGGGGGAGAGCCATAGTGACCCAAGTGGATATGCTCACCCCAATAGAATTCCAAAATGCCGTCTGTGGTCCACTCGTCATAGGCGTTGGCGACGGAGTTGGCGGACTGGTACTTCCGAGGAGACCACAGATACAACGCCAGACCCAAAAGGGGCAAACCAACGAACAGGCCAAGGGCGATCGGGAGGGATAGGGGCAGGGTCATGGCAAAGGCAACCAAGCGGTCATGAAGCAATGGACAGGATCTATCGAGTTGGGCTGTTGATTAACCCCTCCAAGGGGCGGCCCATGTCTAGCTTGCCAGATTTGGGGAGGGACGGCGGCGAGCGAGGGTCATCCCATCCCCGATCGGGACGAGGCTTAGATCCACCCGAGGGTCTTGGTGCAACCGAGCGTTGAATTCGCGAATCGCTTCCGTGTTGTTTTCCTGGTTGGTGGGATCGGCCACGCGCCCGGCCCACAGCACATTGTCAATGGCGATCAGACCACCGGGTCGAACCAGGGCCAGGCAGCGATCGAGATAGTTTGGGTAATTTTTCTTGTCCGCGTCAATGAAGGCGAAATCGAAGCAATCTGCCTGACCGTCCGCCAGCAATTGATCGAGCGTCTCGAGGGCCGGCGCAATTCGCAGATCGATTTTGTGGGCAACGCCGGCCCGCTGCCAAAATTCCTGGGCGATCGCGGTGTCGTTGGCGCTCACATCGCAGGCCACAATCCGCCCCCGATCGGGCATGGCCAAGGCGACCGAAAGGGTGCTGTAGCCCGTGAAGGTTCCCACTTCGATCGCCCGCTCAGCCCCAATCAGTTGCACCAACAGGGCCATGAACTGGCCCTGTTCCGGCGCAATTTGCATTTGGGCGGCGGGGTGGCGAGCGGTTACCTGCCGCAGTTCCTGCAAAATTGGCGCTTCCCGCAGGGACACGGCCAACAAATAGTCATAGAGGCGATCGCTCAGATCCAGCGTGCGAGGAGACATGGCAGAAGAGGTCGGGCGAGATTACGGATGCCAAAGATATTAATGCTGGCAATAGGGCTGGCAATAGGGCTGCAACCAAAACCGGAAACAAGGTTGAAAAAGCCAGAAGTCCAAATACCGGAGACTCTGCGCCAGCAAGGAACAGGAGCCACCGGGCAGCGGGGGCATCCACCGTTTTGGCTCCCCCGGCCCCGACAAGCCCTAGACGATCGCCCGTAAGGCCGCCGACAAATCCCCATAGTCAAATTGGAAGCCCGCCTGTTGGGCCCGATCGGGCAGCACACATTGACCTTCCAACACCACCTGAGCCGCTTCCCCCAGCAATAGATCCAGTGCAAAGGCGGGCACCGGTAACCAAGAGGGGCGATTCAGCAAACTGCCCAGCACCTGGCACAGTTCCCCCATCCGCACCGGTTTGGGAGCGGTGGCGTTGTAAACCCCGCTGAAGCTGGGATCCTTGAGCGATCGCTCAATCAGATTCACCACATCTATCAAGTGAATCCAGGAAAACCACTGTTGACCCGTGCCCAAGGGGCCGCCCGCAAAGGCCCGAAACACCGGCAGCATTTTACCCAGCGCACCCCCATCTCCCAGCACAATGCCCGTGCGCAAAATCACCAACCGGGTTTGCTGGGCCGTGACGGCCTGGGCTTCCGCTTCCCAAGCTTGGCAAACCTGGGCCAAAAAGCCCTGGCCAGCCGAGCTGGCCTCGGTGAAGGTGGCCGTTTCGCTGGGGCCATAGAACCCGATCGCGGAGGAATTCACCAAAACGGCGGGTTTGGGATTGGCCGCCGCGATCGCCTCCACAATTCGCCGGGTTCCCAGTTGGCGACTGTCTAAAATTTCCTGCTTGCGGGCCGTGGTCCAGCGGCCTTCCGCGATCGGCGCACCGGCCAGGTTCACCACCCCATCGCACCCCGCGATCGCCTGTTGCCAATCGCCAGCGGCCGTGGGTTCATAGCCCACAATTGACAGGTTGGGAAAGGCCGATCGGGGAAAACAGCGCTCCGCCCTTGCCCGATCGCGACTGAAAAGCACCAGGGAATCCCCTTGCTGATTCAACCGCTGCACCAAGGCACGGCCAACGAAACCGGTTGCTCCAGTGATTGCAACTTTCATGGGGGACTCTTCGCCAGAAAAACGGTAGAAACGCGGGATCTGAATGGATGGATGGGCACAACGGATCTGAGTGATTTTGGCTGAGTGGCTTTGAAGGACTCAGATCCCGAGAACGCATCAGCCATGCCTAAAGATCGACTCATCCTATTGTCGATCCATTGTCGATTTGTCGATCAGCCCCCATGAATTAGCCGTGCATTAGCCGTTGATTCACCCACCCGATCGCCGGCCATGGCGATCGCCTAGCGCGGGGCATAGCCCATTCCATTGGCATCGGCATAGCGATTCATGAACCGCATGAACCGATCCCACTGTTCCGGGATTTCAATCCGAAATTGGCATTCAAACCGCTCAAAATCATCGCCTTCGGGCCCGCCGAAGATAAACCGCACGCTGGAAGGTTCTACCAAAATGTCGCCTTCCTCGTCTCGCAGGCGCAGACTCCCGGAAAACCGATTGGTCACGGCCCGAAAGCGCTCAATGCAGTTCAGTTGCTCAAAAACCATCATTACGATCTTTGCGCCCGTGGCCGGATCCCGTCGCAGGCTCACGTTGCTGGGATCTTCAACCACCCCATCAAAAAACTCCATAGATGGGGCGATCGCACGGTTGATCGCGCCGCTGGTCGCATCGCTCATAGATACCTCCAAGGCCCCTGCGAGACTGATCCCCACGGGAAAAATACAGGATGCTCATTTCTATGATCGGATACAGACGCTTAATTGGAGCTGCCCACGGCAACGACTACGAAGCGGAGGTCGCCAGCGATTCGATCGGCCCCTCGGTGAATTGACCAATTTTGCGGAATTTCTGATAGCGGCGATCGCGCCGGGCTTGGGGTGACAGGCTCAGGAGTTGTTCCAAGGCCCGCACGATCGCCTGCTTCAGGGTTTCGGCCGTTTCCAGCGGGTTGGAGTGGGCCCCGCCCAAGGGTTCCGACAAAATTTCATCCAAAATTCCCAGATCCTTCAGATCACGCGCCGTGATCTTCAAGGCTTCGGCCGCTTGGGCCGCCTTGCCCGCATCTCGCCACAAAATTGAGGCGCAAGCTTCCGGCGAAGCCACGGTGTAGACCGAGTGCTCAAACATCATCAGCCAGTCGCCAACGCCAATTCCCAGGGCCCCGCCGGAGCCGCCTTCGCCAATGATGGTGCAAAGGATGGGCACATTGAGCCGGAACATTTCCCGCAGGTTATAGGCGATCGCCTCGCCTTGGCCCAGCCGCTCGGCATCGACCCCCGCCCAAGCACCGGGCGTGTCAATAAAGGTAATGATCGGCATTCCGAATCGATCGGCATGTTCCATCAGGCGCATGGCCTTGCGATAGCCGCCGGGGGTTGCCATGCCAAAATTCCGGGCCACATTGTCTTTGGTGTCGCGGCCTTTTTGGTGGCCCAAAATCACCACGGGCATCCCATCCAAGCTGGCCACGCCGCCCACGATCGCTGGGTCATCTCCCCCGCGCCGATCGCCGTGCAACTCCAGCCAATCATCGGTCATGGCGTTGATGTAGTCCAAGGTGCTGGGGCGGCGGGGATGGCGAGCCACTTGCAACCGCTGCACCGCCGACAAACCGCCATAGACCTCTTGGCGCAACTGGTTCGATCGCTCCTCCAACTGCTGGATTTGATCGCTCACATCCACCCCGTTCTCCTCCGCGAGGCGACGGATCCGCTCAATGCGCTCTTGCAGATCCACGAGCGGCTTTTCAAAGTCCAGATACAGAGGTTTTCGATTTGCAGTAGCCATAGGTCAAACACAGGCGCGATCGCGCAACGGTCGTGGTTGCCAACTTCGGCAGGGGCCCCGGTGGGCAACGGGGCCCCAAAGCTGGCGCGTGGGGTCTTTAGCCGACAGGATCGAGCAACAAGGGTTTGAAACCGTGCTTAATCGAGGCTTCTCCAATTTGCAGCATCTTCTCGATCGTGATTTGGTTGCGGTTCCACGAAAAGTTCGTGTACCACTTCTCAAATTCCAACAGCATCGATTCTCCAAAGCAGGCAAAGATGTGGCGCTTTGGGTTCACCATCCCGATCGCCCGCATGATCCGCGAGTCAATGTCCAGGGTGTGCTCCACAATACCACCGCTCAACACATGCACACCCGGCGCTTGGATTTTGGTGCCCATGTTTTTCGGATAGCCACCATCGATGATCAGGCAAGGCTTTTTCAGCATTGTCGGATCAATTTCTACTCCCTTGGGCATACTGGCCACCCAAACGATAATGTCCGCCAGGGGCAAAGATTCTTCCAAGGACAGGATTTTGCCGCGTCCCAAATCATCCCGCAGCGCTTGCAGGCGATCTTCCTGACGTGCAATCAACAGCAAATCTTGGATATTTGTGCGGGCATTGAGCCACTGACAAACGGCGCTGCCAATATCACCCGTGGCTCCGCAAACGGCCACGGTCGCTCGGGACAGTTCCAGATTCAACCGCTTGGCCATCTCTTCCACTTGGCGGCAGATGATGTAAGCCGTGTGGGTGTTACCGGTGGTGAAACGAGCAAAGTCTAGCTCCACATTCCGCACCAAACGGGTTTGAGACAAATTGAAATTTTCAAACACGATCGAGGAAAAGCCCCCCAGCGCCGTCACTGACAACCCCAGCTTTTGGGCATGGGCCATCGCGTTCAGCACCTTGCGCACAGCGGTTTTCCCGCGATTGCTGGTGAGCATTTCCGGCAAAAATCCCGAGTCAATATACTGACCTTCGATTTCTTGTCCAGTGGCGCTCTTCACCCGCACGGTATCGACCGCTTGGGGCGGCGCACTGCACCAAAACTCCAAATCCCGATCGGCACATTCGGGAAGACCCAACTCGCGCGCGATTTCGTGCGTTCTTTCTAAGCTGGGGGAGTGACCGATAAGACCAAACATCTCTTTGCTAAACGGGTTGAAGGGGGATAAGGAAACGAAGGGAACGAACAGGGAAGCGCAGGAATCCAACCCATTGCACAAGCCCATCACAGAGTGATCAAAGCAGCGGTTTGGGCCAGAATCAGCCGCTTTGGCTACTGATTTGGCCTTTTACTGGTTCTGCCCTTTTGCAAGCCCTGTCAAGACGGGCCGGGCTGGGGTGACTGCGTTCAAGAACATGACCCCGATCGCCAAATCATCACGATCGAGGTCGGAGACTGCACAGCAACAGTCTTGGAAAATCATGGCCCCAAGCTGGGCGCAAATCTACAGCGATCGGGCGGCGGGAATTGGGCTGGGGGGCCCGGCGTGAACTGGAATCCCCCAAGTCTGCCCTTCGCCTTAGGCGGCAGCGGCTGCCAGGCCGGCCGTCAGCATTCGCAGGGTTTCACGGGTGGTGAAGCCAATGTTTTGCAGCGCTTCTTGGTAGGCGATCGTGAAGTCTTCCATCAAGGCTTCCTTCTCCATACCCAGCACCAGTGCGTCAGCGGCCACTTCGTCCAACATGCGCCAGACGATCGCCAGGTTTTCGCGATTGGCACGCTCTAGCTCATCCTTAGCGCTTTCAAAGTTCGCCTTAAGCCATTGCTCGCCAAAGTTCAGGTGCAGATATTCATCCTTGACCACGTTTTCCGTGATTTTGCGAGCAAAGTCATCGGCGTGGGGGATGTAGACGTTGTAAGCCGAGATCGCAAAGGCTTCGATGATCAGCGCTTGGATCAACAAGCAGGTGACGATGTTGCCACCGGCCGCCGCCACTTGGAAGTTGCCGTGCAAATCCGAAAAGAACTTCTTGGCGAAGTCCATGTCGGGAGTCACGTTCAGGTTTTTGCCGCAGGCGGTGAAGCCTTTTTTGTGGCGGGCCTCCATCTTGGCCAGGTCAGCCAATTCTTCGGCATGGGTGGGCATCAGCTCGGCTAGACGCACGTAGTTGCTGGCGGCTTCGTCTTCGCCCTCAATCACGATCGCATTGATGCGGCTGTAGGCATCTTTGTAGGTTTCACTTTGGTAGTCGATCGCAGCGGGTGCCTCGAGTTGCGGCATAGGTAGTTTTTCTCCTCGTGGGTAACGGTCGGAAAACGTTGACTGAGATCGGGTTGCTCATCACTGGAGGGCTGCACTGAGAGCTGCAACACCTACGCGCGGCTGCTTTCCGGCGCTGTCCCGAACAAATATTTGAAATTCTATCACCCTAGCCATAGGTTCCCAGGGGGGGAGCGCAGTCAGGATGGGGGGTAATCAGCGATTGAATTTGGCAAGCATCTGGCCCAGGGTAGGAGCCGATCGAGCCGGTCTGTGTTGATTCGGGCTGATGGCGGGCTATGGGTCAGTGCCCCTTGAATTGGTCAGGAAGCGTCCTAGAACTGAGCCTAAAGATGAGCAGAACTAACCGGAAGGAATTACTACTATCAAGAGTGTTAATGATTTTATTAATTGTGCCCGCCATTGTGCCTGAATTTCGGCGAAATTGGTCTTGATTCAGGGAAGGGCCAGAAATTTTTGCCCCTCCCATTAGACCGCCCCAGGCCAGACCCCGCAACGCGAGATGACTTGAAAGACGACCATAGCCAAGGTTATGGCTTTTGCCATAGTCCCAGAGACTCTGGCAACTCGGAAGCACTCAGCCAACCTCAGGTCTAGGTCTGAAGACATCTCCGCCAGCGCAGGCCCAAAAATATCGGCCTCAGCGCACGTAGGCGAAGTAGGTGACCATGGGGATCACGGTGGCCAAAATCAACAGCACCACGACCAGGATGGTGGAGCCATTGCGATCGGTCTCTTCAGCTTTTTTGAAGGTGCTTTCTACGGAAATTTTGCTGACGACAACCGGCGGGCCGGGATCCGGTTCGCCAGCCAAAACCACTGCCAGCCGATCTTTAGCTGCGATGAACGCTTCGTTGTAGTTGCCATCGCGGATTGGCACCAGCAGGGTTTCTTGGGCCACGCTGGTGGCAATGTCGGCGGTGAGGGTTGCTTGGGCGCTGCTGCCCACCTCGATCGCCGCATCGTTGGTGACCGCATCAAACACCATCAACACTTGGTTGGCTTGGTCTTCGGCTTCCGGAAACCAGGTTTCAAAAAGTTCTTGGG
Source organism: Limnothrix sp. FACHB-406 (assembly GCF_014698235.1). Taxonomy (NCBI): domain Bacteria; kingdom Bacillati; phylum Cyanobacteriota; class Cyanophyceae; order Pseudanabaenales; family Pseudanabaenaceae; genus Limnothrix; species Limnothrix sp. FACHB-406. The sequence continues at coordinate 78,578 of NZ_JACJSP010000009.1, forward strand.
CAAAGCTATCGATCGTTTCGCCATAGTCCAAGCGGCGGAACGTCACAAACCGAACTTCTGACCCCGTGGACTGGGCCACATCGCGCAGGGACTTCTCAAGACTGCCTTTGGTGAGGCGGCTGAACAAATCGGCGCGATCGAGCACCCAAGTTTGCGGGTCAAAGGTCGGCATGTCATACACCCCCGTGGCGGCGGCAGGGGCGCTGGCACTAAACCAAAGGCCAACGGCGGCCACCAGCGCCAGGGTCAGGGCCCACAAACGGCGGCCCAAGGGGGGCTGTGAGTGACGGGGTGGGGGATTAAAGGAGCTGAGTGGGGTCATGGATGATCAGAATTTATGACAAAGATTGGCAGCGTTGATAGTTGGCTCCCTGGCCCATTTTAAAAGCCGGTGTTTCCGCTGGCGCGGCCAAATTGCTCGCAACTCATTCAAATAATTCAGAAATTGAATTCAGGGGATTCAGAAACTTGATTCAGGAACAGATTCAAAAGCTGGTCTGTTCACTGGCGCGGCCCAATGGCTCCCCAGCAAATCCTAAGCATGATCCCAATCAGCCCACCAATCAGCCCCTTGCGATCGCCTGAAATGGCCCTACGCTGGTCGATTGTGTTGCGCGATCGCGGCGTTCGCGCCCCCGTCTTCTCAACCTGCTCGCTTAACCTTCCCCGATCGCCCCATGGCCCCCTTTAATCCCCTCAGCGGAACCATCATCAACATTGCCACCATCTTGGTTGGCAGCGGCCTGGGTTTGCTACTGCGCAACTACTGGTCTGCCAACATGCTGCAAATCGTCACCCAAGGCGTGGCGCTGATTGTGATTTTGGTGGGGTTGCAAATGGCCCAAAGCCTGAGCCGGCTTCAGGGCATTGCGATCGATGGGATTGTGTTGGGGCTGGTGGCGCTGGTGGTGGGCGGCCTGGTGGGAGAAGCCTTGGCGATCGAACGCCGCTTGCAACAGTGGGGCGACTGGCTCAAGAGCAAAGTCAAGGGCGACGGTCAATTCACCGAAGGCTTTGTGGCCGCCAGTTTGTTGTTCTGCGTGGGGCCCATGGCCCTGGTGGGCTGTCTGAACAACGGTCTCACGGGCGACGATCGAATCTTGATTCTCAAGGCCTCCATGGACGGCCTGGCGGCGATCGCCCTGGCCGGTAGCTCCGGGTTGGGGGTGGCCTTTTCAGTGTTGCCCCTGGGGATCTATCAAGGGGCCCTGTCCCTGGCGGCGGGCTTGCTGACCCAATTTGTGCCCAACCCAGCCACCGATCCCCAGGTGTTGGCCCTCACTGGTGTGGGCGGCTTGGCCATTGTGGCGATCGGGTTGAACCTGTTGGCGGTGACTCAAATTCGGGTTGGTTCGTTTTTGCCAGCCCTGGCGATCGCTCCGGCTATGTATGCTCTGCTCCGGGCGATCGGCTAACCGACCTGAAAACAGTCATAGCAGGGGCTGGGAAATGCTTTTCAATCATGCTTCCAAAATGAGCCTTCCAGGGCTGGACTATTTTGGTGGCATCAGCGATTCCCGAGAGGTATCAATAGTCACCGTCAGCGGCAGCCAGAACCAGGAATAGAAATCAGACAGCCTGTAATTTCAGCTTTTTTCAAGTATTTCAACTTTTTTCAAGTTCTAATTGTTTTAAGTGGGCATTTTTGAAGATTCAGAACATCTTCATCACGGTAGACAATGCCTTTTCGCCCTGTTAGCCTAGAAACCAGGGATTATTAAAAATATTGGGACTGAGTGATTCGTTTCACCCATTAAGTTTTTTGTGGTCAGGACTTTCAAAACCCTGATCGTGGGAATTAATTCAGAAAGATTTTGAAACATCGGTCACTCAGTCGCGACCATGTTCTTCAAAATCGAATTTTTAACGAATATTCAAGAAAACCATACTTGTGTAAATTAATACCTGATTTAACCCTGATTCTCCCTTGTTCACGGATCATCATCCATCAAAATTCATCTATCCTAGAAATAAGGAGAACGAACCCTGAGGGCAGCAAATAGCAAATTAGGGCTAGTTTTGAACAATTTTCACCCTTTTTCAATTTTTCCACGTCTTTTGGAATTTCATCATGCTCGCCTGATTCGGTTGGGGTAGGAAGATTTTGCTCTGTGTGGCTTTCGCAAACCTCAGCGCAATCAACTCGCTCTCCCTAAATTACCGCGCTATCTTGATCCATGAGCCAACTACGCCTCAATACCGCTGTTACTCCGCCGATGCAATCACCGACAAAAGTTTTATTAATTGGGGCTTCTAAGAGCGAAGTAAAAGTTTATACCAGTTATTTGCAAGCGATCTTGCAGAGTGATTTCCATCGGCAATATGAAATTTTGGTTCCGCCGAGTCGGGAACAGGGTGTTGAGTGGTGGCGATCGCACCGGCCCGATGTGGTGCTGTTAGATTTGATCGATCGCACGGGCATTCACGTGCTCGAAAGTCTCCACGAGGGCATCAAACGTCAATTGCCACTGCCGGTGATTGTGTTGATTCAAGCCCACCAAGAATCCTTGGCGGAACAGGCCCTGAAACTGGGGGCCATGGATTATTTAGTTAAAGAGCATTTAACCGGTTTGGCCCTCCGCAAAACAGTGGCCGCCGTGCTGTTGCATCGCAGTTTGGTTAAACAGGCGATCGAACAAAAAGTTGAGCCAGAACCCAAGCCAGATCCTGAACTTTCTCAGCCACCAATTGCTCAATATGCTCAACAAGCTCAGTCTTTGATCGCTTCCTGCTCTGCATCTTCTGAATTATGCGCCGGGTCATATTCCCATCTCTCTCTTGATTTGCGCGATCAACAACACCTAAACGCAATTTTGAAGCAGCAATTAGCCGCCATTGAATGCGCCAAAGATGGGATCGCCATTCTCAAGGAAGATACTTACGTTTACCTCAACCAATCCCATTTGGAAATGTTTGGGTATGATAGCCCAGAGCAGCTCTTGGGAAAGTCTTGGCGCAGTCTCTATAGCGAGGCAGAATTAGACCGCTTTAAACGAGACATTTTTCCAATTTTGATCCGCGATCGGGCTTGGCAAGGGGAAGCTATTGCCAAGCGGTCTGATGGGAGTAGCTTTGATGAGGGCTTATCCCTCACCGTCACAGACGATGGATTATTAATTTGCGTTTGTCGTGATATCAGCGCCCAAAAACAGGCCGAGCGTGCGTGTCATGCATCCCAACAACTCCTGCAAGGGATTTTGGATACGGTTCCGATTGCTGTTTTTTGGAAAGATCAGCGCCTGAAATATCAAGGCATTAATAACTACAGTGCCACAATCATTGGCCTAAATTCTGCTGAGGAGTTAATTGGAGTCGGAGACGATCAACTACCTTGGAATCCAGAAACTCTGGCACAGATCCAAGAAGAAGATCGACAAATCTTGCGATCGGGGGAAGCTGTTCTCCGCTGTGAATTGGAATATGGCTTGGTGGATGGCTCGACAATTTGGTTAGAAACCAACAAAATTCCGCTCAAAGATGCTCATGGCCGAACTTTTGGAATTTTGGGAACAGCTCAGGAAATTACGAGACGCAAACAGGCCGAGGCTACCTTAAAAAAACAAGCCGAAAGTGAGCATTTAGCACTCATGATTGCTGAACGAATTCGGCAATCTTTGGATTTGCAAACTATTTTTGATGTGGCTTGCAATGAAATTCGAGCTGTATTAAAGGCTGATCGCGTTGGAATTTTTCGGTTTTATCCCCCATCTGACTACGACGATGGTTGCTTTGTGGCAGAATCGGTAATCCCGCCCTATTCTTCTGCCCTCAGTCTTCGTGTTCATGACCATTGTTTTGGGGATAACTATTCCCAGCTTTATGCCAATGGTCGCTATTTTGTGGTGGATGACATTTACAACAACGGTCTCACCAAATGCCACAGCGATATTCTGGCCCAATTTGAAGTGCGGGCTAATTTGGTGATGCCGCTGCTTTGTGGTTCGGAACTGTGGGGTTTGCTGTGCATTCATCAGTGCGATCGCCCGCGCCACTGGTTGCCGGATGAGGTGGAATTGGCCCACCGGCTTGCTAATCAATTGGCGATCGCAATTCAACAATCCAGTCTCTATTACCAAGTGCAGCAAGAACTGGAGGTGCGTCAACAGGCCGAATTACGCATCAGCCGCCAGTTACAGGAACAAACTGTTCTGGCACAAATTACCGAACGCATTCGGCAATCCTTAGATTTGCACCAAATCTTAAACACCGTCACCCAGCAGGTGCAAGCGGTGATGCAGTGCGATCGGGTGATTGTGTTTCAACTGTTTGATGATGGCCGCAGCGCGATCGTCGAAGAAGCCGTCCTTGAAGGATTAGTTCACCTCAAGGATCGCCATTGGGAAGATGAAGTTTGGTCTTCGGAAATTTTGGAGTGGTATTGGCAAGGCAAGGCCAGAATTGTGGCCGACGTGATGGACGATCGCTGGACTGATTGTCTGCGGGAATATTCCCAAGAGGGCCAAATTCAATCCAAAATTGTGGCTCCGATTTTGCAGGAAGCCTTTGCCCACGAAGATCACCGCTGGGTTGCCCCTGCCGCACCCAACAAACTCTGGGGCGTTTTGGTGGTTCATGCTTGCCATGAAAAGCGGGTTTGGCAAGAATCTGAGGCTCAGTTACTGCAACAAATTGCTAACCAATTGGCGATCGCCATTCAGCAAGCCACCTTGGTCGATCGACTGAAACAGGAACTGACCCAACGGCAAGCCGCCCAAGCACAACTGACCGAGCGCAACCAACAGCTTGCCCTCAACAACGAAGAATTGGCCCGCGCCACCCGCCTCAAGGATGAATTCTTGGCCAATATGAGCCATGAATTACGAACCCCGCTCAATGCCATTTTGGGCATTGTGGAAGGGCTGCAAGAGAATGTGTTTGGCCCCGTTTCCGAGCAACAAATCAAAGTGCTGCAAATTATTGAACGCAGCGGCAATCATTTGTTGTCCCTGATTAACGACATTTTGGATTTGGCCAAAATCGAAGCGGGGCGAGTGGAATTGGCCTATAACGATGTGGAAGTGCGCCCCCTTTGCGATTCCAGTTTGGCTTTTGTGAAACAACAAGCCTTGGAAAAACGAATTCGTCTGAGCACCAAATTGCCCCGGGATTTTCCGCCCATCCGCATTGATGAACGGCGGGTGAGACAAGTGTTGATCAACCTGTTAAATAATGCGGTGAAGTTCACCTCAGAAGGTGGCTCCATTTTGCTGGAGGTGGGCTATGCCAACCTGGACGGCTCGATCGACCAGCCCGACCCCAACAGCCCAAACCTTTACGAAGCCCTGCGGTTCAGCGTCACTGACACCGGCATCGGCATCAGCGAAGAAAACCTGAAACGGCTCTTCCAGCCCTTCATTCAGGTGGATAGTGCCTTGAACCGTCAATACGAAGGAACCGGCTTGGGCCTGGCCCTGGTGAAGCGGATTGTGAACCTCCATGGGGGCATGGTGAACGTCACCAGCACCCTGGGCCAGGGCAGTTGTTTTTCCTTTACGTTGCCCCTCACGCAGGCCGTGTCGGCGGCAGCGGTCAGCGGCCAAGGGGCTGAGGTAACGGAAACCACATCGCTGCTGGATGGGCCCGAATCCGCGCCCCTGATTTTGTTGGTGGAAGACAACGAGGCGAACATCGTCACCGTGTCGTCCTATTTGGATACGAAGGGCTATCGGCTGTTGGTGGCTCGGGACGGGGCGGCCGCCGTGACCTTGGCTACCCTGGAGCGGCCCGACTTGATTTTGATGGATATCCAGATGCCTGGGGTGGATGGCATTGAAGCGATGCGGCAAATTCGCAACGATGAGGAACTGGCGGACGTGCCGATTATTGCGCTCACGGCCCTGACCATGCCGGGCGATCGGGAGCGTTGCTTGCAAGCGGGGGCCAACGATTACCTCAGCAAGCCCATGCGCCTGAAGCAACTGATGGAATTAATCCAAAAATGGTTACTCAATCGTTAGGGTTTGCCCAAATTCGTTAAGCGATCGCTCGCTAACCAAGCCGAATTAGGTCGTTTTCGTAACTAATTTGTCATGAAAACCCTTCACATTCGGGAATTTCGCGTTTTTGGGAGCCTATTCCCGAGTTTTTCGCCTTTAGCCGCTACCGTAGGCCCCCATCAGGGCAATCCCGACCCTTGGTTCGCAGTTCGCAAGCAACGCGATTTGCGAGCGATCGCCACGTGGCCGCTTGCACCCCTCAAGACCCGCACCCACATCTCTCTCCCCCATCAGGCTGGCTGACTGACAAAATTACCAAAACTGCTCAATTGGTAGGTTGGCTTGAGGCCCGTGGCTTGCTTTCCGCAGGGTCATCCAACAACCACAAAGATTGCAAAAATTGCATGGATTGCGTTGGATTTTGCAAAGCTCAACCCAACCTACTGCTAGGGCAAATTGAGTATCAATGCCGACTTTTGAAATTCGGTTTTTGAGCCATCCTGCAACAGGATTCAAACCCCGATTAAGCACAAGAATGCCCGAGGCGACTCACTGGTTTTTTGGGTGTTTTTGTAGATGGCATTTTCGTGAATAGCGTTTTCGTGAATACAGATTTTCATTAGCACTCTGACCGAAACTCCACCGCATTCAATCCCTATGAGCTTTGCGAATCCTGCAATCCACTCTCCTTTGATGGCTCCCGATCGCGCGACCTACTCTTGCTTGAGCGATCGCAATGCGCAGATGGTGATCACAGCCTTAAGCCAGTGGGCCTTGCTTGAAAACCAGCTCGATCGCTTGTTTGAGCGGGCCGTGCAGGCGGTGACAGAGGTACTGAAAGTCTCCTACAGCAGCATTTGGCGCGTGTTGTCCGATCGCCAATCCCTGCGGCGCGTGGCCACCATTCCCGCCGCCGCCAACGAACCCACAGAAGTGACCGTGGCTAACGTGCCCCTGGTGCAGTCGCTCTTCAGTGTGGAATCGCAATTGCTGGCGGCGAATGTGCCCTTGGGTCATGATTTACAGAATTTTCCCCTTCCCTTGCCCGCCAACAGCCAAAGCGGTTTGCTGCTGGGCGTGGTGGGACGCGATCAACTGCTGGGGCTGCTGGAAATTCATCACGAACAGCCTCGATCGTTCTCGGAAGATGACGTTTACTTCCTGCAAGCCGTGACCAATGTGCTGGCGGGGGCGATCGAACGGCGGCGATCGGAAGCCTTGATTGACACCCAAAGCCGCGTTCTCGGCTCGATCGCCCAAGGAGCCAAGCTGCAATTCGTTTTTAATCAACTCTGTGAATTGCTAGAGCAGGAACTTCCCGGAGCCTATTGCTCAATTTTGGTGTTGGATCCGGAGCAAAAATGCCTGCGCGCCGGGGCCGCCCCCAGCCTGCCCAGCGAATTTGCCCGAGGGGTTGATGGGCTAATGATTGGCGAATGTGCCGGATCCTGCGGCACGGCGGCCTATCGCGGCGAGCCGGTCTTTGCCACGGACATTGCCACCAACCCCCTTTGGTCATCCTTTCGAGATTTTGCCCTCAGCCACGGTATCCGCGCCTGCTGGTCGTCGCCCTTTTTGGCCGCCAACGGTGAGGTGCTGGGAACCTTTGCCCTGTCGCACCGGTTTCCCTGCCAGCCCACGGCCTATCACCGAGAGGTGATCAACACCGCCGCCAGCCTGGCTAGCATTGCCATGGAAGCCCACCGCCGGGCCGAAGCCTTGCAAGCCGCCAATCTCTCCTTGGAACAAAAGGTGGAAGAACGCACCGCCAAGCTTCAAGACACCCTTCAACGATTGCGCCAGGCCCAAGCCCAATTAATCCAAGCGGAAAAGATGTCGAGCTTGGGGCAAATGGTGGCCGGAATTGCCCACGAAATTAACAACCCCACAGCTTTCATTGCGGGGAATTTGTATCACATGGAAGCCTATTTCCATGATTTGGTGAGCATTATTCAGGCCTATCAAGCGGAATATCCCAATCTTTCGCCGGCCATGCGCGATCGCCTGGCAGACTTGGATTTCGACTTCCTCATTGCCGATTTACCGCAAGTGCTCGGCTCCTTACAATCCGGTTGCCAACGAATCACCAATATTGTGTTGGGACTGCGGAATTTTTCCCGCTTGGATGAGTCCAGCATGAAGGCGGTGGATTTGCATGAAGGGCTGGACAACACATTGATGATTTTGAATCACCGGTTGATTGACCAGGGCGATCGCCCGGCGATTCAAGTGACCAAGGACTATGGCCCTTTGCCTCCGGTCACTTGCCATGCCAATCAGCTCAATCAGGTGTTTATGAATCTGTTGAGCAACGCGATCGATGCCTTGGCCGATCGCTGGGCCCAGGAAGGAGCCGGATTTGTGCCCCAATTGCACATCGCCACGCGCCTCAGCCAGCCCGATCGGGTGCAAATTTCCATCCAGGACAACGGCTTGGGCATTCCCGAAGCGCTGCGATCGAAGATTTTTGAGCCGTTTTACACCACTAAGCCGATCGGCCAGGGCACGGGGCTGGGTTTGGCCATCAGCTACCAAATTGTGCAGGAACAGCACCAAGGATCGCTCGGTTGCCATTCAACGGCCCAGGAGGGAACCACGTTCACCGTGGAAATTCCGATCTAGGCTCACGGGTTGCGGTGCAAGGTGGAGCCTGTGAAAGCACAACCAAAGCGCCCCGCAATGGCTGATGGGTCACAGGGCGATCGCCACCCAACAGACCAGGGATGCTCGTTTCTTTGTGGTGGGTTGTGGCACGCGGAGATGGTCGTTGAATGGGGGGCGGCGCATGGGAGGTGAATGGAGATTATTATTTCCTCCCAACCGAATTATGGTCGTTGAATGGGTGGCGGTGCATGGGAGATGAACCCAAATTGTTGTTGATTTCCCAGCGCTCTCCCATGCACCCTACGGGTCGATCGAGCGGTGGATGGTGGAATAGGGCCAGTCGGTGGGGGTGATGGCGTGGCCGTGTTTAACGGGGTTTTGGTGAATGTAGTGGATGTGGTTTTGGAAATCGGCCTCATCACGAATTTGGTGTTCCCAAAACCGACGTTGCCAATAGGGGTGATCGCCTCGGGTTTGACGCGATCGACTGCTGGGTAAATCGATCGGTAATTGACGAGTGCAAACCCGAGTGGTGCGAGTTTTGATCAGCCGCCACCGGGTCGAAAAATCGTCGTCGCCTGTCGGTAGCGTCCAGATGCAATGGAGATGATCGGGCAGCAGCACCCATGCATCGATCGAAAACGGATAGGCGGCTTGGGTGGTGCGAATGGCTTGGCGCAGGGCTTGCCGGGCGATCGGCTCACAAAGCCACGGGTAGCGACCATAGGTGACAACCGTAAAAAAGTACGTGCCCCCCTCCGATCTCCAGCGCTGATAATTGGGCATCGCATCCCTCCCCGCAACAGATCACCCCATCCATTATTCACCACCCCACAAATCCCACCAATCCCGTAGGGTGCATGGGAGCAAGCCCCAATAGTCACGAAACGGTTAATTCGTACTCCCATGCACCGCAGCCCGATTGTCACCCAACCGATCATGGTCGTTGGATGCGTCACAGGTGGCGGTGCATGGGAGATGAACCCAAATTGTTGTTGATTTCCCAGCGTTCTCCCATGCACCCTACATTTGTATGGGAGCCTTTCGCCAGTTCTCGGCGGCCAACGTTGAAGAAATGACCGTGAAGTTCAACGTCAAAATTGGTGGTCAAGGTGGGATTCCCTTCTTGGTGCGCGGCTCCATGGACTACGACTTTGGAATCGAGTAGCCGTAGGGTGCATGGGAGCAACCTCCAATTGTCACGAAACGGTTAATTCGTACTCCCATGCACCGCAGCCCGATTGCCACCCAACCGATCATGGTCGTTGGATGCGTCACAGGTGGCGGTGCATGGGAGATGAATCAAGATTGTGATTGCCTTCCAAGCCTTCTCCCATGCACCCTACATTTGTATGGGAGCCTTTCGCCAGTTTTCGTCCGCTACGGTTGGTTGAAGGGGGTTGGGGCGGGGCCCAGGTCTTGGAGCTTGCGGGCGAAATAGCTTTCGCGGTGTTGCAACTGCTTCGCCAAAATCGCTGCCTGTTCGTAGGCAATGCGGGCCCGATCGCGCTGATTCAAACTGACAAACAAATCACCCAACTTTTCGTAGGTGTCCATCATTCCGTAGCCGTCCGCCGCCTCGCGGGCCAACTCCAACAGGCTGATATAAAGACTGGCGAGCAGATCAGGTTTGTCGGCAAAGGCGGGGCGGCTGCGATAGAGAGTGGCCAGGCGATCGAGCGCTTCTCGGGCAATGCCCAACTGCTTGATGGAGCGGGCGGCGGCGGCCGTTTCGCGATATTGCAACACCGCCTCTTCCACACGATCGGCCCGGTCAAAATTGGCAGCTAACTCGCTCATCAAGGGCGGAATGAGCCGCACAATCCCCAATGCTTGATAGACCCCCAACAAATCGCGCTGGGCGGCGATCGCCTCATCCCATTGGCGCGATCGATTCAGCAACATCACCAATTCCCGCGCATAGCGCACCTCGGCCTGGCGATGGAGCGGAATGGTGGGTTCTGTGCCCGGCGGTACGGGAACCGCCACCCAACGACCCGCAGCAATTTTGGCCCGCTCGATCGCCAGCAGCTCCCGGTAGGCATCCACAGCCGCCGCATCCTCAAACAGGCTGGCTCGCAATTGACCGATCGCCACCAGATATTTTTCAATTCCCGTGGGATCATCAGCCGTTCTGGCCATCAACAGGCGTGGTTCCAACACCGCCAAGGCTAACTTGGGCGCACGCACTTGGTAATAGGCCAAGCCCAGGGCCTCCAGCAGGGCCGGATCTTCAGGGATGGGCAGCGGTTGCTCGTCGGGCAAAACCGGCTTGGGGCCCGTTTGCCCCGCTTGGATCGCCTTGATTCGATCGGTCACCACCCGCGTTTCTTCCACGGCCCCTTCCCGCCAAGCCAGCTCGCCCACCCGTCCCAGGGCTGGCAACTCTTCAAACAGGCCCAAAAACCGCCGCAATCGCAGTTCTCGATTCCAAAGGGCGAAGGCTTCTAGGGTTTTGCCGGCCCGCAGGGTGGCCGCCGCCTGGAGGTTCAATTCATCGAGGGCCAAACGCAGCCGATCGCGCTCCGTGGGCGACAGTTCCCGCTTCATGGGAAACTCCGGCAGCAGCGGATCCGCCTCTAACAGTTCCAGCGGACTGGGCGGAAATTCATCCCTGGCCGGCCGCGAAAAGATGTCAAAAATCGGCAGGTTATCCAGGAAAGGCAACTGGGCGCGAGCCACTTCCCCGGCGCTGGCCAAGACCAGGGCGATTGCCCCCGCTGACATTGCCCACCGCAGCGATCGCAGCAGTCCATTCAGGGAAAATTCAGCGCGGGAAGGAACGCAACGGGCAGGCATGGGTGAATTGTCCCCGGAAAAACTGAATGAAGAAAAACTGAATGAAAAAGAGACTGAACCGGGCGCGACGGGCGAGCAGCGGCGAACCGTAGTGTTACTTTACCGTAGTGTTTTGCTGGCGGCACTTGGCCATGGTTGCTGATGGTTCTGGTTTGCGCCCGCCCAACCGTTGGGATGCATTGCTGACCTTGCGGGGGGTGGCTTGCTGTTTGGTGATTGTGGCCCACTGCGGCCCGCCGGCCCAAAGCTTGGTCTGGGCTGGACAGGATTGGAGTTGGCTGCTGTTTGCGCCGGGGGGCGTGGCAGTACGGGTGTTTTTTTGCCTGTCGGGCTACTTAATCGGTAAGGGATTTTATACCGAACGCTATCGGCTCGATCGACCTGGGATCATTCGATATTTTCAAAACCGCGCCACTCGAATTTTGCCGCTTTACTATGCCTGTATTTTGATATCGGCAGCGGTGTTTTATCCCCACAGTTGGCAACCCAATCATTGGGGTCATTTGCTGCGGTTGCTGACTTTTACCTATGAGCATTCTTTGCCCTTTGAGTTTAATGCACCCCTATGGTCGCTTTCCACAGAAGTGCAATTTTATGCGATCGCCCCTCTTATTTTTTGGGCGAGTCGGCGCTGGCTGAAAACCGGGCAATTATTACTGGTGGCCATGGCAGCAGTGACCAGTGGATTAATGCTCTATCGGTTCGGAGTTTTTGAGTTAATTGAACAATTATTGGGCAGCACAGAGGGAAATCCCTATTTTATTCGCTATATCTATACTTTTTTGCCGGCCAATTTAGATGCCTTTCTGGTCGGTTTTTGGCTGAATCCGCTGATGCAAAAGCTGCACCAAAACCGACCCCCAACGATCGACCTGGCGGAGGGACAAACAGACCCGATCGAGCCAGGGCAAGGGTTGCAAGTTCGGCCCTGGGTGGCCCTGGCTTGGGGCCGATCGATTCTGGGGTTGCCCTGGAAAGGCTGGGCGATCGGGGCGATGGTGTTGCTTTATGGGTTGGCCGCCTGGTGGAAATATCAAGGGAGCGATCGGGTGTTGTTGGTGGCTCCGGGGCTGACGGTGTTGGCGACGGGGCTGTTTATTTTTGCCTTTGAACGACGGGTTTATTTCAGCTCCGGGCGCAACCGGCCGCTCTCGCGGTCGGCCATGGCGGCTAATCCGCTCCGGGCTTGGGAATTGCTCGGGCTGTTGTCTTTTGGTCTTTATGTTTGGCACTATCCCTTACTGAAGGTGATCGGCCCGTTGATCACGAATCGATCGCCCTTGGTGGCCTATGGCGAACGGTTGGGGTTGGTGTTTTTAGGGTCGATCGCCCTGGCCAGCTTCACCTACTGGGCGATCGAAATTCCGGCAATCCGTTGGCGCAAAAAAGCCCAGCGATCGCCCGAACGATCCCTTAATGATTCCAATCGCTGAGTTTGAAGCCCAAGAATCGATCGAACAATCCCGATCGCCAGATATATCGCAACAGCAAACACCAACTCAGGGCGATCGCCCCAATCAGCAAATAGTCCACCGGTTGCAACAGCGCCAACTCAAAAAACTCGCGCGTTCCCGGCAGGGCCACCAAACCGGCATAGACCCCCAACAATCCCAAGGCCAACAGGGAATAGCGGCGATCGCCACAGAGGGGTTCCGCTGCCACCCAAGGCCCCGCTGGCGGCTTCAAAAACGGCACAAGCAACAGGCCACAGCTTACCAACAGCGTCACCAGGGCGCTGCGGGGCACGGCCAAGAGCGCATCGTTCAAAACCACCAACTCTTCGCCCGTTTGGGTGGCGTTCCAAATGGTGGTGACCAAATAGCCCAAGTAAACCGCCACCGCGATCGGGGTGAGGGTCAAGGTCGCGGGCAAGGTGAAATTCAGCATGGACTTGAGGACGCTCTTTTGGCGCGGTTTCCCGGGCCGGGCCCACAGGGGAAATCCAAAGGTGGGCAGCCCCACCGCCACGATCGTCACCACAGCGCTGTGTTTATTCAGCAGCGGAAAGGTTCCCAGCACTTGCCCCGTACACAAAATCAACAGGGTGACGCAAAACACCCGCACCATAAACAGTTTCAGTACATCGCGGATGCCGTTGCCGATCCGTTGCCCTTCCAAAAAGGTATAGGGCAGGGTCTCGAAGGAGTCGCCCAGCAACACAATATCGGCGGCGCTGCGGGTGGCTTTGCTGCCACTTTCCATGGCAATGCCCAGGTTGGCTTGCTTCAGAGACAACACATCGTTTACGCCATCGCCAATCATGGCCACATAATTGCCCGCACGTCGCAGGGCCGTGACTAAGCGGGCTTTTTGTTCCGGGACGATCCGCCCAAAGATTTGATGCTCGATCGCGGCTTGGGCAAATTCCGCCTCAGTCATGGCGGCCAGGTCGGCTCCGGACACAGCCGACAGATTTTCGCCCAAACCCACCCGAGCCGCGATCGCCCGCACGGTGTCGGGGTTGTCGCCAGAGATAATCTTCAGCCGAATGCCCGCCTCGGCAAATCCTTGGAGCGTTTCCGTCACGCTGGGGCGCAGCTCGTCGCTAAACACCAACAGGCCCAGGGGTTGCAAATCCTGGGGCAGGGGGGCGCTGTCGCGTTTGGCGGGTTTGGGCGGAATGGTGGGACTGACGGCAAACAGCAACACCCGAAATCCTTGGCGAGCCAGGGTCTGGGCCCGATCGCGCCATTCCGGGGGCAGCGGTTCCGCCAGGCCCACGCTCACCATTTCCGGCGCACCCAGGACGTAATACCCCACCACGGGCCCGGCGGCTGGTGGGGCGATCGGGTCAGGCCCAAAGGCGATCGCGCTCCACTTGCGGGCTGATGAAAAGGGAATTTCATAGAGCGGTTCTTGGCCGGGAGCGGGGCAACCGAGGGCGATCGCCTCGCTGGTGGCGTTGCCGGAACGGGTGCTGGCGGCATAGGTTCCCACCTGTTGGGTCAGGTTGGCCAAGTCCTGGCCGGGGGCGATCGGCCACAGTTCCGTGAGCTGAATTCGGTTCGCCGTCAAGGTTCCGGTCTTGTCCACACAGAGCACATCTATATTGCTTAGGGATTCCACAGCGTTGGCCTGTTGAATCAGCACCCGCTTGCCCACCATTCGCACCGCCGCCAGGGCATAGGACAGGGTGACGGTTAAATACAAACCGCTGGGAACCAGACCGGCAATCACGGCCGATCGCTGCACCGTTTCATTGAAGGAAATGGCTTTGGCAATGAACCCGATCGCCACCAGGGCCCAAAAAAAGCAGGCAATGATCATAAAAATCCGAATCACCAAATTCACTTCCGATTGCAAGGGCGTGAGCATTTGGCGAAAGGTGCGGGCACTTTCGGTGAGTTGGTGGGCCAAGCTGTTGCGGCCCACTTTTTGGGCTAAATAATAGCCACTACCGCTTAAACAAATGGTTCCCGAAAAAACAGGGCTGCCGGTTTCCTTTTCAATGGGGTCTGACTCTCCTGTTAAGAGCGATTCATCGGCGGCAATTTCTCCGGCCATCAACTCCCCATCCACCAGAATTTGATCGCCCGATCGCAGCACTAAAACATCACCCGCCACGATTTCGCTCGGGTCAATATCCTGTTCACGACCTTCGCGCACCACGGTGGCCTTGGGCCGGGTTAGAAGGGCAATTTCATCGAGTTTGCGCTTGGCCGCCACTTCTTGAATGGCGTTAATCACCACGCTGCTCAAAATGACCGCCGCCACCAGGATGGCATCGCTAAAACTGCCTAAAAATAAGAAAACAACACTAATGGCAACGAAAACAAAATTAATAAAGGTAAAAATGTTTTCCCGGAGAATTTGCGCATAGGAGCGACTGGTTTTCAGGGGGGCATCATTACCCTGGCCGGCGGCCCGGCGCTCCAGCACTTCGCTGCGGGTCAGACCTTGGAGATGGGGCGGAAGATTCGGCTGATTCACGGGTGACAGGCGATGGACGGGCGATCGAACTAGCAGGCCATCATACCCGGCCCGATTGGGTCTGGCTCGATCGGGGGCGATCGCCCTTGGTACAGCGGGTCAGTGCCGAATTTCGGGATAATGGGAATCGTTACGGTTCGTTACATCACCCCTTCGACAATTCACGCGATCGCCCCATGCCCCGAGATTTACGCGGCTTCTTGAAGCTTTTGGATGAGCGCGGTCAACTGCGCCGGATTACGGTTCCCGTTGATCCCAACCTGGAAATCGCCGAAATTGCCAATCGGATGCTGGCGGCGGGCGGGCCGGCCCTGCTGTTTGAAAACGTCAAGGGCAGCCCTAGCCCCGTGGCCGTGAACCTGTTGGGCACGGTGGAGCGCACCTGCTGGGCCATGAACATGGACTCGCCCGAGGAGCTGGAAACCTTGGGCCGCAAGCTATCGATGTTGCAGCAGCCGAAGCCGCCCAAGAAAATTTCCCAGGCGATCGAGTTTGGCAAGGTGCTGTTTGATGTGTTGCGCGCCAAGCCCGACATTGACCTATTTCCCGCTTGTCATCAGGTGGTGAAACGGGGTGAAGAGGTGAATCTCAACGAAATCCCGATGATTCGCCCCTATCCCGACGATGCGGGCCATGTGGTGACGCTCGGGCTGGTGATTACCAAAGATTGCGAAACCAAGATCCCGAATGTGGGGGTTTACCGGCTGCAACGGCAATCGAACAACACGATGACCGTCCAATGGCTGTCGGTGCGGGGCGGCGCGCGTCACCTGCGGAAGGCGGCGGAACAGGGCCAAAAACTGGAGGTGGCGATCGCCCTGGGGGCTGACCCGCTGTTGCTGATGGCGGCGGCCACACCGATCCCCGTGGACTTGTCTGAGTGGCTGTTTGCGGGTCTCTACGGCGGTTCCGGCGTACACCTGACCAAGTGCAAAACCCTGGATTTGGAAGTGCCGGCCAACTGCGAAATGATTTTGGAAGGGACGATCGACCCCTCGGAAACGGCGATCGACGGGCCCTTCGGCGACCACATGGGCTACTACGGCCCAGCGGCTCCCGGCCCCCTGCTGCGGGTTCATGCCGTCACCCACCGCAAAGACCCGATTTACCTGACCACCTTCAGCGGCCGACCGCCCAAGGAAGAGGCGATGATGGCGATCGCCCTCAACCGGATTTATACGCCGATTTTGCGGACGCAAGTGCCGGAAATTACGGACTTTTTCCTACCGATGGAAGGGTTGAGCTACAAGGCGGCAATCATCTCGATCGACAAGGCCTATCCAGGTCAAGCCCGCCGGGCCGCCTTGGCCTTTTGGAGCGCCTTGCCCCAGTTCACCTACACCAAGTTTGTGATCGTGGTGGACAAGTCCATTAATATTCGCGATCCGCGCCAGGTGATGTGGGCTGTTTGCTCCAAAGTTGACCCCGATCGGGATGTGTTTATCCTGCCGGAAAATCCTCTAGATTCCTTGGATTTTGCTACCGAAAAAGCCGGTCTCGGCAGTCGGATGGGCATTGATGCCACCGACAAGATTTACCCTGAAATTGATCGGGAATGGGGCAAGGTTTTGGAATCCGATCCGGAGGTGGCCGCCACGGTCGATCGGCGTTGGGCAGAATACGGCTTGGCGGATATTAACCTAATGGAAGTGGATGCCAATTTGTTTGGTTACGACATTCGGAGGTAGGCGATCGTGGCGGTAATCCGGGGGCTACATGTGGCATTGAATGTGACCGATCTCGATCGCGCCGCCAGATTTTACGGGGGATTGTTGGGGCTGGAATTAATCGATCGCCCCCTGAAATTTCCCGGTCTTTGGTATGCGATCGGCGATTGGCAAATTCACCTGATTGTTGCGCCCCGGGTGGTGAGTAGCATTCAGGACGATCGTTGGGGTCGCAATGCCCACCTGGTGATCGCGGTGGATGACCTAGAAACCCTCAAAACCCAACTCACCGAAGCAGGCATTTCCTGGCAAGCCAGCGCCTCCGGTCGCGCCGCCATTTTTGCCCCTGATCCCGACGGCAATTTATTAGAACTCCAGCAATCCTAAATCCCTCTTGACTCGTCGCAAACCCGTGAATTATCGTCTGCGCTGATTGTGATAGTACTCACATCTCTGACAGTCAGTGCGGCTAAAATAGTGGGCAGCCTTCGCCATCATGGTCATCAGTGGAGCAGGAGTATGGCAACTGATGCAATCTCAATTCAGAAAATTTACGATCGCCTAACTATCACTCCCGAACAGCTCAAGGATTTCTGCATTCGGTGGCAGATTGCCGAATTAGCCGTGTTTGGTTCAATTTTGCGAGACGATTTCTGCGATCGCGGAGATGATGTCAGTGATATTGATTTGCTTTACAGCCTGAATCAGTCTTCAAGTCATAGCCTTTTCGACATCATGCAGATGCGCGAAGAACTAGAAAAGCTTTGCCATCGAAGAATTGACTTGATTAGCAAACAAGGAATTAAAAATAGTCGTAATTGGCTGCGCCGCCAAGAAATCTTAAATTCAGAGATGATTCTATATGCCCAAAAATAGTGCATCTAGAGATGATCAATCTTTACTGGATATTGCCGACTCCATTCAGTTAATCATGGAATATATCCCTAATTGGGGTGAGTTCCTGGAATCTGTCAAAAATCAAGATGCTGTCATTCGTCGTCTGATTGTTATTGGCGAGGCGACCAAACGATTGTCAATGACGTTTCGCAATGCTCACCCTGATATTCCTTGGAAAGAGATGGCAGGTTTAAGAGATGTGATCGTACATGACTATGATGGTATTGACTTTGAGCGACTGAAGCCCATCATTGAGGTCAAATTGCCTGATGTTTTGCGACAGATTGAGCCACTACTACCAACGCCACCTCAAAATTCATAGCCCATTAATGATCTAAGTTAATGTCCCAGTTGTTATCACTAGTTCAGAGAGTAAATGATATGAAAACTGACACAATATCAATTCAAGAAGTCTACAATCGCCTAACCATCACACCCGAACAGCTCAGGGATTTTTGCATTCGGTGGCAGATTGCCGAATTAGCGGTTTTTGGTTCAATTTTGCGAGACGATTTTCGTTTGAATGGCGAAATTCCCAGCGATATTGACTTGTTATTTTCTGAACAAGTCAATGCTCGAAAAAATCTAATCCTTCAAGTCAAGATGATGTTTGAGCTTGAAGAAATGCTGCATCGAAAAGTGGATCTAATCAGTAAAAAAGCAGTTTTAGAAGATCCTAATACTATTCGCCGTCAACATATCCTAGAGTCTGCCAAGGTCATCTATGTTGAGGGATAGGGAATCGGTATTTGATATTGTTGATTCAATCAGTAAAATCCTGACCTATACAGCAGGAATGACAATGGCTGACTTTATGGCCAGCGACGAAAAGCAAGATGCCGTCCTCAGACGCATCTTAGTAATTGGTGAAGCAACAAAGCGGTTATCCCCTGAATTTCGTCAACGTTACCCAGAAATTCCTTGGAAAGAAATTGCAGGAACTCGAGACATCATTGTTCACGACTATCATCGTGTTGATGCTGAAAGAATCTGGGATGTTGTGCAAAGTGACTTGCCGAATTTGCTGAATGTTTTGACTTCAGTAGATCAAGAGCTGCAATGAATAGAATGGGCTTAGAGGTTGTCATCAAATCCCCAAAACCCTGATGCTTGCGTTGTTATGGGATTGTGGGGAGCAAGGGGCTTAAGCCCCTTGTCTAGGGCGGTTGAGCTGCGACAATTAGTCATTTCAGCTTCAACCAACTTCATTGGATGATATGCCCTAGGATTTCAGACTATTCATGCTTGAAAGCTGGCATAAAAAATGGGCTGACAATTGCCAGCCCGTATTCTACTCGTTACTTTTAAGTTGGTAGACAAACTTAGGACTGACCCGGTAGCAAAAACCGAATCATCATATACAAAGAAGCAGCAACTAGTTGGGCTAGCATCACCGGAATTCCATACTTCAAAAAGCGGTGAAAAGAGATGCTTTTGCCGTGCAATTCAGCAATTCCAGCCGCCACAATGTTAGAAGAAGCGCCAACTAGGGTTCCATTTCCTCCCAAGGTTGCCCCATACATCATTGCGTAAAACAGGGGCAACACTTGTGGAGGAAAGCTCCCAGAATAATCCTGCGCCAAGATTTCTGGCCCAGCCATCCCTACATTCACCACATATTCCTTGAGCAGGGGAACCATTGCCACGACCAAAGGAATATTGGGAACGACGCTAGACACCAAGCCCACAAAGAAAATCAGGGCGATCGAACCCAAGAAAATATTGGTTCCGAGCATAGCTGCCAAGGCTCCTGACAAAAGACTGACCACGCCAGTTTTTTGCAAGCCGCCGATCAGCACAAAAATGGACATGAAAAACAGCAATGTGCTCCAATCCACATCTCGCAAAATGTTATTAACGGTGTCAATTTTGCTGTGATGGGCTAAGAGTAAGGCTAACGCAGCACCTAGGAGGGCAACGGCGGCGGGAGAAACAGGAATGGGCAACGACTCACCAATCACAAAAAAGACCAACACGAGCAGCACAATCAGACCACCAAAGGCTAATGTGCGCGGGTGATTAATTTTGGGGTGGGGCAAGTCGTCCAGATTTTTCAGCTCTTTCTTCCAAGTGGTTCGGAACAGAATAGGAAGCAGCAAAATAATCACCCCGATCGCCACAGCACCCCCTAGGCTAAGGCGAGTTAGGTATTCGGTGAAGGTTAAATTTACTGCGTCCCCAACAATGTAGGTGGCTGGGTCACCCACAATGGTTAAAAGTCCGGCACTGTTGGCCACAAAAACCATCAAAATCAGAAGGGGCACGAAATCTACGCCCACTTCTTCTGCCAATGGGGGAATTAAAGGAGCCAACAACATGACTGTGGTGGCGTTTGGTAAAACAGCACAAATGGGCGTTGTGATGCCCACAATCCCTAACAGCAAATTTTTGCCTTTGCCTTGGGCCAAAATCACCATTTGGGTGGCTAAGTAGTCAAAAACTTTGGTGGGTTCAAAGGCCCGCACCAAAATCATGACTCCCAAGAAGAGGGCGAGGGTTCCATGGCTCTGGCTGATGTACCCGATCGCCTCTTTCAAGCTCATTACGTGGGCAAACACCAACACCAGCGCTCCCAAAAAGGCTGCAACCGTGAGGTGAATCCATTCCGTCATGATCACCACAATGACGGTGATGAAGACAATTCCGGCAATCCAAGCGTCTAGGTTTCCGATTTGCTCTAGCATTTCCGATTCTCCTTCCATTGGCTGACGAGGTTAGCTGACGGGCTAGGCTTGGAAGTAGCCTTCTTGCAGCACAAGATTCGCCCCAAAATTTAGGCTGGTTCCCCCGCTCGATCGCCCTGCTTCAATTGGACTTAAAGACCAGAGCCGATCGATTAAGCGTTGACTACGAGATAGTGAAAGTTGCAATTTGTCCATGTCGTTTATCAATGACATAAAGCGACTTAATCCAATCAAGTGTCTACTCAAAAAAATCCAAACTTGGTCTAATTGCCCTTCAGCTAGAAATGTCTGCCTTGAGGTTGGCTAACCATGACTGATGAAATTTCTTGACGAATTGCCAAAAAGTTTCTTCATTTTGCTATTGGTTTTGGTGATTGCAAAATCAATAGCTCTAGGCATGTCATTCCAAGCATGGAGGCAATGCATGAAGACTCAGGTGGAATCAGCCTAAAGACTTTGGGCAACTGATAGATTTTGATGAATTTCTTTTGAGTTGGCTCGGTGGATTTAAACCTGTGTCATGGATCACAGGTTATTTGGACAGACTGCCGTTTGACGCTAGCATGGATAACTTGGGTGGGTCAATCAAGGGGCGATCGCCTAGGATTTGGCTCTAGGTACAATTCCCAAGTTCCGGTACTGTGAATAAACGAGTCAAACTCACCGTAAATTGAGTCACCAAATCGCCGTTAGACCCCGAGCAATGGATATCAAAAATGGATTCGTCGGGACAGTTGGTAATACTCCACTGATCCGGCTCAACAGCTTTAGTGACGCAACCGGCTGCGAAATCCTGGGTAAAGCGGAATTTTTGAACCCTGGTGGGTCGGTTAAAGATCGGGCGGCCCTTTACATTATTGAAGATGCGGAACGGCGCGGGTTGCTGAAACCCGGCGGCACGGTGGTGGAAGGCACGGCAGGCAACACCGGAATCGGCCTCGCCCACATTTGCAACGCCAAGGGTTACAAGTGTCTGATCGTGATTCCCGATACCCAGTCCCAGGAAAAAATCGACCTGCTGCGGACGCTGGGGGCGGAGGTGAAGACCGTGCCCGCCGTGCCCTACCGCGATCCTAATAACTATGTGAAGCTGTCGGGTCGGTTGGCGGCGGAAATCCCGAACGCCATTTGGGCCAACCAGTTCGACAACTTGGCAAATCGTCAGTCCCACTACGAAACGACGGGGCCGGAGATTTGGGCGCAAACAGACGGCACGGTGGACGCTTGGGTGGCGGCGACGGGCACGGGCGGAACCTACGCGGGGGTGGCGATGTTCCTGAAGGAGCAGAACCCCCAAGCGCAAATGGTGCTGGCGGATCCGATGGGCAGTGCGCTCTACAGCTACGCGAAAACCGGGGAGCTGACGATGGAGGGCAACTCGATCACCGAGGGGATCGGGAATTCGCGGGTGACGGCGAATATGGAGGGCGTGCCGATCGATGATGCGATTCGGGTGACGGATCCGGAGGCGCTGGCGGTGCTGGCTCAGTTGATGAAAAAGGAGGGGCTGTTTATGGGCGGCTCTGTCGGCATCAATGTGGGGGCGGCGGTGAAGCTGGCGGAAAAACTGGGGCCGGGCCACACGATCGTCACGGTGCTGTGCGATGGCGGGTCGCGGTATCAATCGCGGCTGTATAACGCGGAGTGGCTGGCCAGCAAGGGGCTGGTGATGCCGGATTAATGCAGGTTAAATCCCCGCAAGCCGGAGGTTGCAAGGCGTTGCGCTTAGTCCTCTCTGAGGCGATCGAACCGGAGGGCGCAAGGCGTTGCGCCCCTACGGAGGTGGTGGTGCGATCGCCCGGTCAACCAGTGGTGATCGGTGGTGCGTACCCGGCGCGGTAGGATAGGGAGTCGCAATTTTTGTTGCTATTCGTTTGCTTCGTCCTGTCGCTCCATCTGTCGCCATGACCGTTACCGCTGGGAACTGGGCCGCCACTGCCGGTGAGGCTGAATTGCGCGATCGCCTGTTGGATTTGCTGTGCGATCGCGCCTACCGGGAAGGGGACTTTACCCTTTCGTCGGGCCAAAAAAGCACCTACTACATCAACTGCAAACCGGTGACGCTGCATCCTGAGGGGGCATTGGCGCTGGGGCGGTTGCTGCTGGGGCAAGTGCCGACGGGGGCGGCGGCGGTGGCCGGGTTGACCCTGGGGGCTGACCCGTTGGTGTCGGCGGTGAGTGTGGTGTCGGCGCTGGAAAACCGCCCGATTTCTGCCCTGATTATCCGCAAGGAAGCCAAGGGCCACGGCACGATGGCCTACATCGAGGGGCCGGCGTTGGAGCCGGGTTCGTCGGTGGTGGTGCTCGAAGATGTGGTGACGACGGGGGGGTCGGCCTTGAAGGCGGTCGATCGCCTGCGGGAAGCGGGCTACCAGGTCGATCGGGTGGTGGCGATTGTCGATCGGCTCCAGGGTGGCGCGGAACTGTACGCGCAACATGGCTTGGCCTTTGAGGCGCTATTCTCGATCGCCGATGTGCAGGCCCATTACGCGGCGCGATCGACCCAACCTTAAGCGATCACCCAACCCGAATTTCCGTAGGGGCGCACCGCTGTGCGCCCTCCGGTTCGATCAATTCGGGTGGGGGCTGGGCGCACGCGGTGCGCCCCTACGGATTCCGAAATTTGTTGATTGTCTGAAATCTGTTTTTGGGAGCTTTTAACCGTGACTGAAACCCGCCTGCAAAACCAAGTGGCTGTTGTGACCGGGGCTTCTCGGGGGATTGGCCGAGCCGCTGCCCTCGCCCTGGCCGCCGAAGGAGCCAAGGTGGTGGTGAACTATGCGGCCTCCAGTGGGGCGGCTGAAAGCTTGGTGGCGGAAATTGCCGGGAACGGGGGCGAGGCGATCGCCGTGAAAGCCGACATGTCCAAGCCCGATGAGGTAGACGCGCTATTGCAAGCCACCCTGGACAAATGGGGCCGGGTCGATGTGTGGGTGAACAACGCTGGGATTACCCGCGATACGCTGCTGCTGCGGATGAAGCTAGAAGACTGGCAGGCGGTGATCGACCTGAACCTGACCGGCGTGTTTTTGGGCACGAAGGCCGTCAGCAAGGTGATGCTGAAGCAAAAGTCCGGCCGGATCATCAACATCGCTTCCGTGGCGGGGCAAATGGGCAATCCGGGCCAGGCCAACTACAGCGCTGCGAAGGCAGGTGTGATTGGTTTCACGAAGACGGTGGCCAAGGAACTGGCGGCGCGAGGAATTACGGTGAATGCGATCGCCCCGGGGTTCATCAGCACGGACATGACCGAAGGCCTGGACAGCGAAGGCATCCTGAAGGCGATTCCGTTGGGTCGCTACGGCAAGCCCGAGGAAATTGCGGGCACGGTGGCCTTTTTGGCGGCCGACCCGGCGGCAGCCTACATCACGGGTCAAACGATTAACGTCGATGGCGGCATGGTAATGGCCTAGGGGTTGATTCGTTTTCTGCACAGTCCGGAGCTAAATCATGAGAGCCACGCGCTGGGCGATCGCCCCGGAAGATGCCGATCGCGCCGCTGAGATTGCAGCGGCCACGGGCCTGTCGCCGCTGTTGGCGCAGGTGCTGATTAACCGGGGTGTGGATTCACCGGAGCTGGCCGAGCTGTTTCTCGATCCGGATTTGGAGGCACTGCCCAGCCCGATCGCGGAGTTCCCCGACCTGGCCTCGGCGCTGGATCTGTTGGCGGAGGCGATCGAACGGGGCGATCGGCTCGGGATTTGCGGCGACTACGACGCGGACGGCATGACCAGCACCGCCCTGCTGATCCGCGCCTTCCGTCATTTGGGAGCCGATGTGACCGCCTCGATTCCCAGCCGGATGACCGATGGCTACGGGATTAATCAGCGGATCGTGGAGGAGTTTCACCAAAACGGAATCAGCCTGATCCTGACGGTGGACAACGGGATCGCCGCCTACGAGCCGATCGCCCGGGCCCGGGAGCTGGGGTTAACCGTGATCCTGACCGATCACCACGATGTGCCGCCCCGAATTCCGCCCGCCAACGCGATCCTGAACCCGAAATTAATCGACCCGGCCTCGCCCTACGCCGGATTGGCCGGGGTCGGTGTGGCCTACGTGTTGGCCGTTGCTTTGGCCCAGCGGATGGAGCGATCGGCCCCGTGGAAATCCCTGTTGCAACTGTTCACCCTGGGGACGATCGCCGACCTTGCGCCCCTGACCGGCGTGAATCGGCGCTGGGTCAGGCGGGGCCTCAGTTTGTTGCCCTTTTCTACCGTGCCCGGAATTCGCGCCCTGCAACAGGTGGCGGGGATCAGCGTGGCCGGCGATGGGCAAGGGGACGGCAACGCCACGGCCAGCACCAGCAAAGGCCCCCTAAAACCGGAGGCGATCGGCTTTCGGCTCGGGCCGCGGATCAACGCCGTGGGGCGGATTCACCAGCCGAATGTGGTGATCGACCTGCTGACCACCGATGACAGTGGTGAGGCCCTAGAGCGGGCCATGCAATGCGAGGAAATCAACCAGAAGCGCCAACAAATTTGTAACCAAATTGAGCAGGAAGCCCACGCCTGGTATCAGTCCAGCGATTTGGATCTGAAGGCGGCGCGGGTGATGCTGGTGGTGCAACCGGATTGGCACCACGGGACGATCGGGATTGTTGCCTCGCGGTTGGTGGAGCGTTACGGTGCGCCCGTGTTCATCGGCACTTACGAAGAAGAAAACCCCGAGCAGGTGCGCGGTTCCGCCCGCAGCATCCCGGAATTCAACGTGTTTGAAGCCCTGGAATATTGCAAAGACCTGCTAACCAAGCATGGCGGCCACCGGGCGGCGGGCGGCTTTTCGCTCCCGGCGGCCAATTTGCCGGCTTTTGAGGCGCGGTTGCGGGAATTTGCCCAAACCTGCTTGCAACCGGAGCATATTTGCCCGCTGGTGCAGCCCGATGTGCGGGCCAGCCTGGGCGAGCTGGATGGGGAGCTGTACGAACAAATCGATATGCTGCACCCCTGCGGCATTGGTAACCCCGACCCGGTGTTTTGGTCGCCGGGATTGCAGGTGGTGGGTCAGCGGCAGTTGGGGCAGGATCGCAAGCATTTGCGGCTCACGGTGTCCGATGGGACGGGCCAAATGGAGGCGATCGCCTGGCGCTGGGGCGATGCGTTTCCGTTGCCGCCCGTGGTGGATGTGGCCTATCAGCTCAAGGAAAACCACTGGAACGGCGCGGTGAATTTGGAACTGGATGTGGTGGCGATCCGGCCCGCTGTCGCTGGTAGTGCCCCGGCTCGATCGCCCGTCCTAGCCGATCGCCCGGCCACCTACGATCCAGCCGTAACAGCCGCCGTACCAGACAAGGGGCTTAAGCCCCTTGCCCCCAATAGCCGCCAGCCTCTTGCTCCCCCAAGTCCCAAGCGGGCCAACTTTACCTTCCGCGATCGCCCCTACAACTGCGCCTGGGGCGATCGGGACGGCCAGCCAGAATTACGGATCCGCAACCCCGAGGGCAAAGTGCTGGCCCTAGTGGACGGGGAACCCACCGGCCTGCTCGGCCCCAACCGGGAAACGGCCGAGCCAGTGGATTTGAATCATCCCTTTTTTAGATCGCTGATTGCCGCCGCCAAAGGGGCCCTAACTGGGGCTGATCCCGCTAATTCAGGCCTAACTGGGGCCGAATGACCGATAGCACCCGATCGCCCCTCAACAATTCCTCCGCCGCGGCCGCCTGCATGGGTTTGGCAAACAAAAAGCCCTGGCCATAGTCACAGCCCAACTGTTCTAGGCATTGCAACTGTTCTGGGGTTTCAATGCCCTCGGCCACCGTGTGAATGTTCAAACTGCGGGCTAAGTTCACGATCGTCCGCACAATGGCAGCACTGTCTTCCGAGTAGGGCAGATCCTTCACGAAGGAGCGATCGACCTTCAGGGCATTGATCGGGAACTGCTGCAATCGGCTGAGGGAAGAATAGCCCGTGCCGAAATCATCAATGCAGGATTGCACCCCCAACGCCTTGAGCCGTGCCAGCTTATCCACCACCGAATCGACCCGCTCCGCAATCACACTTTCGGTCACCTCAATCCGCAAACAGGCCGGCGGCAAGCCCGTTTCCATCAGGGTTCGTTCAATCTGCTGCACCAAATTCGCTTGGGCAAACTGTCGCCCCGCAATGTTGACGCTAATGGAGAGGGGGAGATGGCTATGATCCCGATGCCAGTGCGATCGCCACTGTTGCAGTTGGGCACAGGCCGCCGCCAACACCCATTCCCCCAAATGCACAATCAAATCCGTTTCCTCGGCTGCGGCCACCATCACGGACGGCGAGATCCAACCCTGTTGGGGATGGTTCCAGCGCACCAGGGCCTCAAAGCCCACCAACCGCCGATCTTGAATGCGGACGATCGGTTGGAAATAGACCTCTAAGCCGTTGTTGCTGAGGGCTTGGCGCAAATCGCTTTCGATTTGCAACTGCGTGAGGGTGCTGTGGTGCAACATTGGCTCAAAGACTTGGGAGCAGCCCTTGCCGTTGGCCTTGGCGCGATACATGGCAATATCCGCATCGCGCATGAGGTTTTGCCAGTTGGCGTAGGGCTGTTGGGTGGCGGGATCCTGGCTGAGGGCCACGCCAATGCTGGCGCTGGTGTAGAAGTCATGGCCATGGATATGAAAGGGCTGTTTCAGGTGTTCCTGCACCCGATCGGCCACCCAAAGGGCTTCCTCACTCGTGCCCACATCATCCAAAATCACGGCAAACTCATCGCCCCCCAGCCGGGCCACGGTGTCGTTGCACCGCAGGCAACTTTGCAGACGGCGGCCAATTTGCACCAAGAGTTCATCGCCCGCATGGTGTCCCAGGCTGTCGTTGACCACTTTGAACCGATCGAGGTCCACATACAACACCCCAAACATCCGATTGGCGTGGCGCTGGGATTGGCTGAGGCAAACTTTCAGCCGATCGACAAATAAGTTTCGATTGGGCAGCCCGGTCAAGGCATCGTAGAACGCGTTGTAGGTTAGCTGTTCTTCCGCCTGTTTGCGGGCGCTGATGTCTTCAACCAGGGCCAGGGTGTAGGGTTGTGCGTCGCTGGCGGATTGCACCAGGGAAACGGTCACATTCACCCACTGGAGCTGACCGTCCTTGCGCAGGTAGCGTTTTTCCAGGGAAAAGGAGGAAATGTCGCCTCGCCAAAGCCGCTGGGATTGTTGGAGGTTTTCGGCCAAGTCGCCGGGATAGGTCAAATCCTGGAAAGTTTGCTGCAAAAGTTCTGCTTCTGTGTAGCCCAGGAGGTTACAGAACCGCTGATTGACATGTAAATAGCGGCCGTTGGGGTCAATTTGGCAAATCCCGATCGCGGCCTGTTCCACAATTGCCCGAAACCGTTCTTCGCTTTCTCGGAGGGCTGCTTCTGAGCGCTTGCGTTTGTCAATGTCGGTAATGGATCCCACCATTCTTTGCACTTGTCCCCGGCGATCCCACTGGGCTTGACCCCGAGCCGAAATCCATTTGTATTGGCCATCGCGACATCGCAGCCGATATTCCATGGAATATTCATCGATTTTGCGGTTGACATAATCGTCAAAGCCCCGCAAAACCCGACCCAAATCATCGGGATGCACTCTAGAAATCCATTCCGATCGGCGGTTGCCAATTTGATCGGCTTGATAGCCCAACATGGATTTCCAGCGGCTGGAGTAGACCACTTCATCGGACTTGGGGTTCCAATCCCAAATGCCGTCATTGTTGCCCTGGAGCACCAGTTGCCAGCGGTCTTCGTTGGATTGCGCCCGATCGGCCAGGCGGGCGGGCAATTGCATCCAGCGATAGATCTGGATACCGCCAATGATCGCCAAGCCACAGCCGGTTAACCAAGTCCAGAGCGATCGACGCGAGTACAGCACCCAACCATCTCGGGGCAGGGCCGCCAGTTCCCAATGGCTGTTGCCCACTTGCAGGAACGATCGCACCGGTTGCTGGCGAGCCAAAATTAATTCCCCAAACTGCCGCTCCAGCGCTTGACCTCGCACCCACACGGCCAGATGCACCGACGATTGGCGATTGGCGCGCAAATCTTCCACCACTTGGTTAACCTTGATTGCCACTTGCACCTGGATGGGGGGTTGACTCGAGGGGGCCAACTGGCGAATGGGCATGGTGGTGTTGATGAGAAGCAGAGGCCGGGGGCGATCGAACTGGAGACGGGGGAGGCAAACGGGATTTAAATCCCAGGGTAAATCCGTGGCTAATGTCCAAGAAGGGGCCCACGATCGACCCGCTGCGATCGATTGGGGCGGACAAGCGGCTGAAGTGGGAACTCGGGGGTTAATTTCGGTGGGTGACAACGGGGGATAGCGGTATAAAACCCGCGGCCCCTGCACCACCTGCACCGCTTGAATGGCCGGATCATCGGCAATGATTGAACCGGCAAAGGTGTTAAATGCGGCGGTGTTGAGCCGCCCTTCGGTGGCAATGTAGGTGGCGAGGCTGTAGCCCAGCATGGCCCGCACCTTCAGGTTGCTTTGAATTTGGGTTTCCAGGGCCGTCAGCTCCGCCGAAATGCGTGATCGTCGATCGTATAAACGGCGATCGCGATCGGCCTGATCAAACAGCCAAGTGCCGGCCAAAATCGCAACAACAGTTCCGCTCGCAACGATCGTGGGTAGCCAAGGCATCTTCATAGACAAAACCAAATAAGCACAAAGCGACTGGGCCGCCGCGTGATTGTTGGGGCTTCGGGGTGGGTGGTGACCTCCCGACAGACAGTTGGCAGGTGAGCGATCAACTGGGCGATCGAGGGCAATCAACGGGGATCGCTATCTGATCCACGGGCGATTGCCAAGCAGTCAACGGGGAATTGATAGGCATCAACGGGGGATTAACAGGTGATTGACAGGTCGTCAACAGGTCGCTAGCAGGTCATGAACAGGGCAATTAACACACAGGCAACTAACACACAGGCAATGGGCGATTGACAGGCAATTAACGATTGACAGGCAATTAAGAGGCAATCAATAGGCAACCCATCGGCAATCAACAGAAGAAATCTTGGCCATTCGTCACCGAGCAGACCGGATGCAATGCTGTGATCAAAGTGATGGCATAACAAAGATCTTTGGAGGAATATCTTTGCTCAAGGGTATTCCTCCAAAGATATTCGCCCCTTCTTGCTTGGTGTTGAACAAGGTCACATTTTAGGTGATGAATGAGAATTGCACCCTTTCATATTTCGTCTGAGGTCTGGATCAAGGGGCTGGTGGCCGCTGGGCCGACGGTCGATCGAGCCGGTTTAGCTCCGGGGCCCCTGCGATCGGTGACCGAGCAAACTAGTCAATCAGTGGCTGAGTGGGCGATCGGGATTGGGCCATTGCCACGGGATGCGCTTAGGAAGTGGGTTTTGAAGTGGATTGGAAAAGGAATTTTGAAAAAAGCAGCAAAATGCCTTTAAAAAATGACTAAAGAAAATGACTAGAAAAAATCACCCAAGAGCCGGTCGGCAAAATAACTTGAAAAGTGGTTCTAAAATACTTCAGAAATGGCTGAATAATGCTGGTGTTTGCCCAAAAGTCCCATGGGAGACTGGGATAGCCTGAGCTAAGAGAGCTGGAACAGGATGGATCGAGATTGACCGATCCCACACCACTTTCACCCGCACCATTTTCAAAACCTGCCGACCGGGTGATGCGAGTCTTTTTCCATTCTTGGGCCGACGGGGCCGGTTTAACCTTGCTCTTCCAGAATGTGGGAAAGCAGGGGTTGCAGCGAGCATTCTAAGGGGTTTTGTTGAGATCATCTGGCTGCAAAGGTAACAGCACTTGATAGATATTTGTGGCCCGTTCTCGCCCCTTGAGGGTAACTGGGCCAATGAAGCGGGTGGGAAAGCGGTCGCGCACATGGCGATAGGTTTCTTCTTCAATGAAAATGCGACAAAGCCCCCCATCAAAGGACTTGTCATAACTTTCCAATCGGGCGGCTATGTTCACAGTGTCCCCAATAACGGTGTATTCCAACCGGCGGACATTGCCAATGCAACCACTCATCACGGGGCCCGAAGCGATGCCAATTCGGATGGCGGCGGTGGGGCGGCCCCGATCGCGCCACTGTTGATTTAATCGCTGGAGCCGTTGACCCATCTCCACGGCACAGGTGACGGCGGCGATCGCATCGTCACCCACCTGGTGATCGCGCGATTGGGGAACCGGTACGCCAAACAGGGCCATGATTGCGTCGCCAATGAACTTGTTCACGATGCCGTTGCGATCGAGCACGCTTTGGGTCATGGACTGCATATATTCATTCAGCCAGGGAAAGATAATTTCCGGTGGGTTGGATTCCGCGATCGACGTGAACCCCACCAAATCCGCAAACATGACCGTGGCTGGCAAAATTTGCCCAATGAATTCTCCGCGCCGCACAATTTGATGGCGGCTTTGCCAAATCACCTGGGCCACCTGCGGTGTAACGTAGCGCTCAAACAGCTCGGTGATGGTTTGTCGATCGCGCCGTTCTTTGGCCGCCAACCCCAACGAGGCCCCAAAGGAACCGCCCACCAGCCCCAAAACCGGTGGCACTAGCGGAATCCAAACCATCCATTGCAACGCTTGCCAAGCGGCCGCCAGAATGGCCACGATGCCCAAAGCCGTCATGGCAAACAACAGCAACGGTTGGCGCAGGGTCCAGCCCAGCAGCGTGCCCCCCACAGTCCACAACACAATCCAGCCCATTTCCCAGGAGTCGCTCCAAACCTGAAGAAGGGGCCAACCGTCGATCGCCGCCGATAGCAGTTGACTGGCGATCGTGGCATGAATTTCCACGCCGGAGGTCAGTTGTGGGCCCTGGTCTGTGTCGCTGTAGGGGGTATAGAACCGATCGCCCAGACTTTCCGCCGTGACTCCCACCAACACCAGTCGATCGTAGAGGGCATCCAGGGGCACTCGTCGATTCAAAACATCATTGGCCGAATAAACCTGGAACCCGCAATTGCGCTGGCTGTCCGTGGGACAGGCCAAGCCGCGATAGTCCAACAGCAGTTGATAGCCATCATCGATCGCCCCCACATAGGCTCCGTCATTGCCCTGGAAGGGGGCGATGGTGGCGCGACCCAGTTGATAGAGGCCCGCTTCTTCATCAAGGGCTTCCAATGTGATCGGGTTGGGCTGGCGCTCCAGATAGTTCAGCGCCAATTGGGTTCCCAAACCAAAGACCGCTTGATCCTGCTGGTCAGCCAGGGACAAAATCGCCCGCCGTACCTTGCGATCGGGATCCAGCAGCAAATCCGACGCGGCGATCGCCCCAGGTTTGTGGATGAGGGCCGGGGGCGGCGCGATGCCCTCGCCACTGACCTTGCGGATCCCCACCAGGCGATCGGACTGGCGCAGCAACTTTTCCAGGCGATCGTTGCCCGGGGGCATGGGAAAATCCCGCACCAAATCCAGCCCAATCATCCGGGGTTCATACTCTTCCAACGTTTCCAGCAAGTCCGCCAACTTTTCATCGGACAGGGGCCATTGCCGAAACAAGCGCAAGTCCGCTTCCGTCACCACCACCAACACCACCCGTTGCTCCAAACGGGCCGGCCGCCACCGCACCAGCAAATCAAACGCCGCCCACTCTGTCCCCTGCATCCAGCCCAACCCCCGCACCATCACCACCACCACCGCCACCAACAGGGCGATCGCTGTCCCATCGCGCCAAGACAGCAACACTGACCCGGCCCATAACCGATTCAGGAGGCGAATCCATTTCGTAAGGGTTTTAAGCAAGGGTTGAGCCAACATGGAACGCAGGCGACGGTGGGCGGATGGTCATGGGGATGGCCGGGCCGGTCAGGTGCTAAATCATTGCTTCGTTGATCCGCTCAGATCTCTTTGAAGCTTCTCGGATCTCCTGAAATCTTCTCGGATCTCCTTGAACCTCCTTAGATCTACTCAGATCGCTGGATTGCTATGAATTGATGATGCTTGAGATCAGTAATTGAGTGAGAGTCGCCGCGATCACCCCCTACCTTAGCCTTGAATCCTCAGAATCGCTGATTCTGGAACATTTGTAGCCTGCTTGGCTGGAGAACGAGCAAGATCCCCGAATTAGAACGAAGAGGCGTTGCGGGCCAAGGCGGCGGCTGGTTCGTCAAAATTGATACTTGAATGGTCTCCTTCTTACCCCCTAGTCCCGTCGCGATCGGGATCGGGTCGGTGTTTGGTCGGCATCGGGTCAAGGCTTAGCAAATCCCGATCGACCCGTTTCATGGATTCTCTAAGGCTTTCGCCCTCTTCCGATGCCCTGGACAAGCCTCCCCCAAAGCCGGACAATCTGAGGCGGTCTTTTTGCGATCGCCCTTTCGATCACCCGCCATGAGTCAAGCATCTACACAACCCAACACCCAACCCAAATTGATCATCCACGGCGGTGCGGGCAGCTCGCTCCAGGGCAAAGGGGGCGTGGCCGCCGTTCGGGCGCTGCTGTCCGGCATTGTGGAACAGGTCTATGAACGTTTGTTGGCCGGAGCCAGCGCCCAGGAAGCGGTGGTGCTGGGCTGTCGGTTGTTGGAAGATGAACCGCGCTTCAATGCGGGTACGGGATCGGTGTTGCAGTCCGATGGGCAAATTCGCATGAGCGCATCCCTGATGGATGGCAGCGCCCAACGGTTCAGCGGCACGATTAATGTGTCGCGGATCCAAAACCCGATCGAACTGGCGGCCTTTTTGCAAACCCAGAGCGATCGGGTGTTGTCGGATGTGGGATCGGCGGAGTTGGCGCGAGAACTAGCCCTGCCGATCTATAACCCGCTGACGGATTTGCGGCTGAACGAGTGGATCGAGGAGCGCAAGGACAACTTCAGCAAGCGATCGATGGCTTCCACGATCGCCGAAGTTGAGGCCGGTGCGCGGTCGGACTCGGCGGGCCGCGGCACGATCGGGGTGGTAGCGCTGGATCAGCAAGGGCGCGTGGCGGCCGGCACTTCCACCGGAGGCAAAGGCTTTGAGCGCATTGGCCGGGTCAGCGACTCCGCCACCCCAGCGGGCAACTACGCCACGGCCCGCGCGGGCGTGAGCTGCACTGGCATTGGCGAAGACATTTTGGATGAATGCTTGGCGGCCAAGATTGTGATCCGGGTGGATGACGGCCTGGGCCTGGCGGCGGCCTTTGAAAAGTCGATGGCGGAGGCGGCCGATCGGGGTCGCGATTTGGGGGCGATCGGGCTGGATGCCACCGGGGCGATCTCCTGGGGCAAAACCAGTGAAGTCTTGCTGGCGGCTTACCACAACGGCGCGACCCTGGGCGATACGCTGGAGTTGCCCGACGGTTTGCAAGTGGGCAGTTGCTAGGGGCGATCGGCCCCGGCACGGCCCGTTGGGTTGGTTAAATGGAACTGGTTAAAGCTGGTTAAAATTGACTTAGCCAAACCGCGCCGCGCCGCCATGATTGCCGTTCCTAATTACATCAGCCCTGCGGATTATTTAGAGCTAGAACAAGCCAGCCCCCACCGCCACGAATATCGTCAGGGGCTGGTTTATGCGATGGCGGGCGGCACGGATAACCACGATCGAATTGCCCTCAATTTGTTAACGCTCATTAATTTGCACTTGGGCAATTCGGACTGTCGGTTTCATTCGGGCAATGTCAAAGTTGCCTACCAAGATCAGTTCTATTACTATCCCGATATTTTTGTCACCTGTGACCCGCGCGATCGCCTGGATCGCCAAGTCAAACGCTATCCCAAATTGATTGGAGAAGTACTTTCGCCTAGTACCCAATTATTCGATCGCACCCAAAAGTTTGAGGACTATCAAAAACTGGATTCGTTAATGGAATATCTGTTAATTGCACAGGATCAACCCCTGGTCAGTTGTTATCGTCGCCAGGTCGATGGTGCTTGGGCCTTAACAGTTTACCAAACGGGCGATCAAGTAATGCTAACCAGTTTGGATTTGGAGTTTTCAATCAGCGCCCTCTATCAAGGTTTGGATTAGCCGCTCAACGCTATTTGTTGATTAGCTGCTTAATATTATTTGCCAATTATTTGCCAATACAAAAGCGGCTGAAAATTCGATCGAGCACGGATTCTGTGACCTCTTCGCCGGTGATTTCCCCCAGGGCTTGAATCGCATCCCGCAGGTCGATCGTCCAAAAATCCAGGGGCAATTGTTGATCCATGGTTTCGCAGACCCGCCCGATCGCCTGTTGGGCCCGCAGCAGGGCCGCCGCTTGCCGCTGATTAATCGCCACATCCAAATCAGCCGCCTGCACCCGACCCGATCGGGTAATTTGCAAAATCGCCTGCTCCAAATCGTCAATGCCGCGCCCTTCTGCCGCCGCCGTGTAAACCACCTGGGCAAAATCCTGGGGCAACAGAGATGAAATCGTTTCCGGAGCCACCAAATCGATTTTGTTCACCACCAAAACGGTTGGCGGCAGAGGTCGATCGGGGTCGGCGGCGCGGATTTGTTCATAGATGGCTCGATCGCCCCCCGTCCAGCCCCGGGGCGCTTCAATCACCAACAGCAGCAGATCCGCTGATCGGGCCGCGGCCCGCGATCGCTCCACCCCAATTTTTTCCACCAGGTCATCGGTTTCCCGAATCCCCGCCGTATCCAGCACTTGGATTGGGATGCCGCCCACCACCAGCCGCGATTCCACCACGTCCCGTGTGGTTCCCGGCAACTCCGTGACGATCGCCCGATCGCTCCGGCTCCAGGCGTTCAACAGGCTGGACTTGCCCGCGTTCGGTCGCCCGACGATCGCCACCTTCAAGCCGCTGCGCAACAGCTCACCCCGATCGGCCGTGGCCAACCAGCGATCGATCTGGCTGGCGATGGTTTGCAGGGCCGCTGTCACGGCGGGCAAATCCAGCGGCGGCAGGTCATCTTCAAAATCAATGCGGGCCTCAATTTCCGCCAACCAGTCCATGCAGCTCGATCGCAAATCGCGAATCGGCCGGGCCAGCTTCCCTTGCACCCCCGCCAAGGCCGCCTGGGCCGCCTGGGGCGACTGGGCCCCCACCAAGTCCGCGACGCTTTCCGCCTGGGTCAGGTCAATCCGCCCATTCAAAAACGCCCGCAGCGTAAATTCCCCCGGTTGCCCCAGACGCGCCCCCTGCTGCAAACAGAGCTGTAGTGTTTGTTGCGCCACCATCATTCCCCCGTGGCAGTGGAGTTCCACCACGTCCTCGCGGGTGTAGGTGCGCGGAGCCGCCATCAACAACAGCAACGCTTCGTCAACGGTTTCGCCCGTTTGGGGATTGTGCAAATAGCCATACAAAATTCGGTGGCTTTCCCAGGGTTGGGAGCCAGGGGCCCGAAAAATTCGCCGGGCGATCGCCCAGGACTCGGGCCCCGACATCCGCACAATGCCAACGCTGCCCTGTTGCGGCACAATCGCCGTCGCGATCGCCACGATCGTGTCTTGCTTTGTGGCCGATGCACCCATAGGTTCGGTCTGTTGCAATCCTCTGCAATGGTTCTGTTTTCAGGAATCAGGGGACTGATCTAGGACATGAATTCGCCCAAATTAGCCCATGAGTTTAGAAAACTCATTCAGGGGCTGAATGATCAAGAAATTAACTCTCAGGAGTTGAATTCTCAGGAGTTGAATTCGAGAGCGTGGGGATCAATGCGGCCTGTTCCAAAGCCAGCTTTTGGGTCAATTGGGCCCGCAGGGTTTCGATGCGCTGGCGATTGAGTCCCAAGTCTGATTCTCCCAATCGCGAAGCCGATCGCACCTGAATTTGATTGGTTTCTCCATCTAGCAAAAATTCCACATCATCCACAAACCCCAGCAGCGGTGTGGCGAATTCTGCGTAGAGATAATCGGGCGATTCAGTAATCACGGTGGTGCGTTCCGTCGCTTTCACCAATTCGGTCAGGGCCGCAAAGACATGATCAGCATCGCCCATAATCTGGAGCGGGGCGATCGTGTGTTGCAAATCCGTGATTGGGGTTTGGCTGCTGACGCAATTGGGACTGTTGGGACAGGGGCGAAGTTGACCCGCCACTGCGCCCAAGTTTTCGGGGCGATTGCCCGCAAACAAATTGCCAAAAACAGAACCCATGACCGGCCCGGGCGCGGCCCAGGCCGTGGTTGCCGGTAGCCACAGCAGCAGGGCGGCCACCCAAGCCAACCAGCCGGGGGCGTTGCCGTTGCCCGATCGCAGCGAATGGCTTTGGGTTCTGAACTGATTTTGATCTTGTGGTTTCCCCATCACCCCACCCATAGGTTGCATCCGCCGTTTGTTAATTTTGGGTCTTGAATTGAATGAACTGAATTGGACGAACTGAGCTTAGCCAATTGAGTTGGATCGGCTCAGTTTTTAGCCTAGTTGAGCTGAATTTTGGTCAAGTCAATTGGGCAAATCTTCAGGCCAGCACTGTTGCAAAATCAGGGATGCATCTTCACGGAGCCAGCCCGACGCTGCGGAACGGATGCGTTCGATCGATTTCCCTGGCCCTAGAGTAACGATTTCCCAAAAAGTTGGCTGGCTGGGATCAGGGTTTGGGCAAAACCATGGGCGCAAACATGAGCGCAAAAAAGGGCGCGGTAGCTCCCACGCCCTGGCCCTTAAGTTGTTTTGGTTTGAATGGAAGCTCAAACCCCACTCGATCGAGCTTGGGATTTAAGCAGCCGATTCCGCTTCGGCGGCGGCCTTCACCTTGCGAGGATCGAGCTTAATCGTCAGGTAGCGAATCACGTCTTCGCTGAGGCGCATGGCCTTTTCCATGGGGGCGATGTGGCTGCCGGTGGCGTGTTCGTAGTTCATTTGGATGTACACACCTTCGCGGCAACGGTTGATTTCATAGGACAGCCGGCGCTTGCCACGGTGTTGGATTTCGAGGCCGGTGGCTCCTTGCTCCGTCAGCATTGTCCGATATTTGTTGATGTTGGCATCCACGGCCTCTTCGTTGAGGTCGGGGCGCAGGATGTACATCGTTTCGTAGAGGCGATTTGCAGACATGGATGGGTAGTTCCTTGCGGACAATAGAATGGTCGATCGGGCTGACTGGGGGGCAATGCTGAGGGCCCCGCTGTTGCCGATCGACAAGGATTCACGGGCTGTATATCATACCCCACCGAGGGGCTGCCCGATCGCCCGAATTCTCCCGATCGCCCCAATGCTGTGAACAGCGATTAGCGCACCTGCATATGCACCGCTTCCGAGAGGCTGGGAATTTCTGCCAAGCGCCCCAAAGCCGACTGAACGATCGAGTAAATGGCTGCCGCTACAACTCCTAAAAATACGGTGCTGCCCAAGGTCTCCTCAATGAACCCCCCCATTGGCTGGAAGATCACGCCAATTACTAAGCTACAGAGTGACACCAAAATCGAAATCAGAATCGATTGCATGGTGTTGAAGCGAATGAAATAGCTGATGTTGCTGTTACGAACCACCAACAGGAACAGCACCAAAAAGATGATGAAGCTCATGAAGGGAATTTGGTAGAGCTGAAGCAGGGGCAGCAGCGGCACATACAACACCTGCAAAAATGGCAGTTCCCGGAAGATGGAGTCACTAAACCTCGCCACATCCACCAGCGGCAGGGCATAGACCAAAGCACCAAACAGGCGATCGCGCCAAGTTGTCGTCGTTCCGCGCCAGTTCACGATCGGCATCTCCCGAGAGCAATGAATTGATCTATTTTAGACGCTGGTTTTGGGCGGGCCATGGTGCGATCGCCCCACTTGATCGCGCTTCTGCTGGCGATCGCCCGTGGATCATGGGTGGATGCTCAATCATCGAGGCGGGCGGCGGCGGCTAGGTCATCAGCCGGGCGCAACCAGTGGGCAAATTCATCGGCAAAATTGCCCGCCAAAATAGCCGATCGAATCCGTTGTGTGAATCGGATTAGCTCCGTCACGTTGTGGATTGCCAGCAGCGTGTAGCCCAAAATTTCCTTGGCGCGGATCAGGTGGCCGATGTAGGCGCGGCTGAAGTTTTGGCAGGTGTAGCAAGGGCAGGTTTCATCCAGCGGCCGGAAATCTTCCCGGAATTGGGCGTTTTTCAGGTTCCAGCGCTCACCCTGCACCAGGGCCGCCCCGTGCCGCGCCAGCCTTGTGGGAATCACGCAATCAAACACATCAATCCCGGCAGCGATCGCCTGGGCCATTTCCCGATAAGTCCCCACCCCCATCAAGTAGCGCAGTTTGTGGGGAGGCAGCAGGGGCGTGGTGGCTTTCACGATGTGCTCAATCAGTTCCGGCGGTTCCCCCACGCTCACCCCCCCGATCGCGTAGCCGGGTAGATCCAGGGCCGCCAAATCCGCCGCCGCCTTGGCTCGCAAATCCGCGTAGGTTCCCCCTTGGACAATGCCGAATAGGGCTTGATCAGAACGCTGATGGGCCTCGATGCACCGCAGCAGCCATTGGTAGGTGCGATCGGTTGCCTTTTCCACCTGTTCGCGGGTGGCTGGGTAGGGCGGACATTCATCAAACGCCATGATCACATCGGATCCGAGGGCGTTTTGAATTTGAATGGATTTTTCAGGGGTGAAATCAATGATGCTGCCGTCGTGGGGCGATCGAAACGTCACGCCCCGATCGCTAATTTGCCGCATTTCACTGAGGCTAAACACCTGAAACCCGCCCGAGTCCGTCAGAATCGGCCCCTGCCAGTTCATAAACTTGTGCAGTCCGCCCGCCGCCTGCACGATGCCTTCACCGGGTTGCAAATGCAGGTGATAGGTATTCGACAAAATCATCTGGGCCCCAGTGGCGGCCACTTGATCCGGCGACAGGGTTTTGACATTGGCTAATGTGCCCACGGGCATAAAACGGGGAGTTTCCACAATGCCGTGGGGCGTGTGAAAAACACCAACGCGGGCCGATGTTTGGGAACATTCAGCCACTAACTCGAACCGAAAATCGGGGGCAATAGCACTCATGAACGGGGGCAAAATTTTTCGGACTGCTGAGCGAATTTCTGAAAACCCAAAACGGATTTTTGCGAACTCCAACGATTAATCCAGACAAGGGGCTTAAGCCCCTTGCTGCCCAAGACGATTGGGACTTGATCAGGGCTTTAAGATACTTTTCAAATATTCTCCAAGTCCCTTATCCCGAAAACTCGGGTAGGTTCCTGAATTGAATGTTGAATTTAGCTTTGGATGAACGGTTGGATTGAGTTGGATTGAATTGAATTGGGAAAATTGAATTGGGTTGGATGGAGTTGGACTGGGGAATTTAGCGTGCCGCCCGCACCAGTAGCCCCGTACCCAACGCCCCAACCACCAGCAAAGGTAA
Organism: Limnothrix sp. FACHB-406; assembly: GCF_014698235.1. Taxonomy (NCBI): domain Bacteria; kingdom Bacillati; phylum Cyanobacteriota; class Cyanophyceae; order Pseudanabaenales; family Pseudanabaenaceae; genus Limnothrix; species Limnothrix sp. FACHB-406. The sequence continues at coordinate 118,252 of NZ_JACJSP010000009.1, forward strand.
CCAAGCCGCCACCATCGGAGACAGAAACTCTGTGCGGGCCAAGGCATCCATCAGGAAAGCCAACAAATAATAGGCGAAAATGACCACCACGCTCACCCCAAAACTGGTGGCGCGGCCAAGGCGTTGATGGCGACGATTGGCCAGTGCTGAACCCACCAAACCAAAGCCTACGCAAATGAAGGGAAATGCGTATTTTTGCTGAATTCGCAGCTCTAACTTGGTGATTTCTGCTCGCTCGCCGCTCTGACGCAAAATGGCCAAACGTTCCTGGGCTTCGGCAATATTCAGCTCATTGGAGAAGCGATCGCGCACGGCCAAATCAAGGGGCGTTCGGGGTAGCTGCAACCGTTGTTGTTCAAAACGCAAAATATCGCGGTAGGAACCATCGGGAGCCACCAAATAAATCGTGCCATCTCGGAAATCCCAGGCCCGTTCTTGGGGATTCCAAACGGCAGATTTGGCGGTCACAATCTGACTGATGCCCGCCTGGGAGCGATCGATAATCGTCAGGGACAGCATCTGCTTGCCGTCATAGCGCTCGGCATAAAACACACGGCTGAGAATGCTTTTTTTCTCACCGTCCGGTTTTTCGACTTCGCTGAATTCCCGATAGAAAATATTTTCTTCCCGGAAAGAGGGTTGATTATCGTCGGTTCCTAGGGCCCGCTCCAAAATGGTGGTGGCTTGGTAGTTGGCAGCGGGCACTAATGCTTCGTTAAAAACAAAAGTTAAACCCGTGACAAACAGACTGAGTACCAAGGCCGGCGCAACAATTCGATAAACCCCAATGCCGCAACTGCGGAGGGCCACCAATTCGCTGTCGTTGGACAGCCGCCCAAAGGCCATCATGGAGGCCAACAGGGTGGACATGGGGAAAGACAGCACGATGAAGTAGGGCATTTGCAGCAACATCACCTGCATGGCCAGGTGAATGGGCAATCCTTCTTCTACGACTTTGCGCACAAGGTCAAAAACCGTGCCGACGGAAACCCCGATCGAGGAGAATGCACCAACCCCAAACAGAAAGGGCATGGCCAATTCCTTGGCCAGGTAACGATCCATCACGCTGATTTGTGGCAGCCAGTTTTGCCAAGGGGGGGCGGAGGATGGCTGGGGTACGGTGTTGGAGGTCATAGGGTGTCTGGTCGGGAATAGCGGCTGAGGGGCCTGCGAGAAGGCGAGGGTTGGAGTGGGGGCTGAGGCAGGGGTGGAACGTTAGGGCTGAAATTTGTCACCCAAGTAATATTGCCGCACCAAGGGGTTGCCATACAGCTCGGTGGCGTTTCCGGAGGCGAGGATCTGGCCTTCCCGCAAAATATAGGCGCGATCGACAATTTCCAGGGTTTCCCGCACGTTGTGATCGGTAATCAGAATCCCCATGCCCCGATCGCGTAGTCCGGCCACGATGCGTTGAATTTCGGCCACTGCGATCGGGTCGATGCCCGCAAAGGGTTCATCCAGCAACAGGAACTGGGGCCCCTCCAATCCCACGGCTAAGGCGCGGGCAATTTCCGTGCGGCGGCGCTCACCCCCTGACACCTGAATTCCCGGCGTGTGGGCCACTTTCTCCAGCCCAAAATCTTGCACCAACTGCTGGAGACGGCGCTCCTGCATCTCTCGGGGTAGCTTGGCTTGCTGCAACACCAGGCGCAAGTTATCCGCCACACTCAGGTGGCGAAACACACTCGGTTCTTGGGCCAGGTAACCAATGCCGAGGCGGGCCCGTTGGTGAATGGGTTGTTCGGTAATGTCTTGGTCATCAAGCCACACATGGCCGCTGTCGGGCCGTTCCAACCCCGTGGCCATATAGAAAACGGTGGTTTTGCCTGCGCCGTTTGGCCCCAGCAGCCCAACCACCTCCCCCCGTTCCACCGTGAGGCTAACGCGGTTGACAATTAGACGCTCACCGTAGGCTTTCTGGACGTTTTCAAGAACAATCTTCAACGGTGTACCCCCACGAAAGGATGCAAGCCGGCCAGCGGCGATCGAACAGCGGTAAATTTTAGGGCGCGGTGGGGGCAAACAGCGAAGGCACGGCCGGCGCGGCAGGCAGTCCCCCCGCCGGCCCCGAAGACGAAGGCAAGACCGTGGGCGTGGTGGTGTCCAACACTAAGTAGACCGATTCCACTTGGCGGTTGGGCAAGGGCAGCGCGATCGATCGCCCTTCATCGACATAGTAGGTGACCGTTTCGGCCCGCAGGCTATTGCCGTCTTGCAGCACAAACACATCGCCCGACATCACCAAGCGGCGTTCGTTGCTGAAATATTGTGCCTGGGCGGCGGTGGCTTTGAGCATCCGAGCGGGATAGTCCACCTGAACGTTGCCCCGCGCCGTCACAATTCCCGCGATCGAGTTGGCCTCTTGCACGTCGGAGATGACCGTCATCGGCTGGCGCACTGGAACCGGCTGCGTGGGGGGCGCTGGCTGGGCGATCGCCTGGGACACCTGCCCAATTCCCATCGCCGCCGCCATCAGACTGGCTCCCATGGCCCGCCGGGCCCGCTTGGCTGCGGCCCTTTGGCTCGATCGAGTTCTGCCCACTGGTTGACCCACCATAGTCATTGGTTCAAAAACGAAGGTTTAAAGGCAAAGAAGAGACGGCTAATGCTAAAGATGGCTAACTCAACGATCACCCAGTAGCCCACTTAGCAACTGATTGGTTCGATCGCTGGATCGACGTTTCAGGGTGCTTGAGGGGGCTGCTGCTTCAGTGGTCTATTGAATTTGGCAACATACCAGAGACAACCCACATTAACCCAAGAGGGGAGATCACCCGACGGCGATCGCGTAGCCTTGAGATCCGCAGCGTTGAGATGAATCGAGATCATAGGATCGCCCCAGATAGTTTAGCGAACGCTTGCAACGTCAACCGTTCGTCATTGCCCATTTGCCAAACGGTGGTGGCGGCCCATGTCTCAAAGGTTCGTGCGGTCGGTCATTTCGCCCCTGCCTCCCCGCCTCAGAACTCTAAAGATTCAGAACCGATCGCCCCGGTTCCCATTAGCGGCTGAATGTATCTGGCGATCGTTGTCTGTAGTTTGCCTCTAGTTTGTCTGTCGTTGTTGCTGGTTCGTTGCTGGTGGTTTTTGGGAATTGGCTTTTGATGACCCTGGCAGATGGTCGATGAACTACCTAAAAATCGTCTGTGCGTAATCTATGAATGGTTGCCTATGAATCGCGATCAATCAATTGCGATTTGTAAGTTGTTTTCTGACGATTAAATGCTCTAATTAATTGCTCTAATTAATTTACCCAAGTCATTGATGATGCTTATTGATTTCGCTCCCGTCCCCGATCGATCCGAAATAACCAAACCATCAATGCCACCACACCCGCTTGCAGTGCCAAATTAGGCAAAACATCCGCTGGGTTTTCGCCCGCTAACAGTTTCAGCAAAAAAATGAACCCACCCAGTGCTCCCGAAGCAGCAAAAGCACCATAGAACAAGCGTCGAAGACCTCGATAGGGAGCGGCGGCTTCTGCTCGCAGTCGAGCCATGGTTTCTGCATCTAGGGGGCGAGGACGATTGGCCATGTTGGGGGATTGCCTGATGGAATTGGCGTTGATTTGGACTATTTGGACGGCTTTGGGAAACCGTTTGATTATTTTATCACCAGGTCACTCGATCGCCTGATCTGGTGACTTAAAGGATTGTTGATGATTGAAATTCTCTTAACTGCCGGTTGTGCTGATCAAGGATCGATTTGTGCTAATCAAGGGTTGATCGATGGCAGTTCAGTTATTAAAAATTCTCAATTAATTTTTTTAGTTAATTTGATTTTTAGTTAATCTCTGTTTTTGATTTTTATGATTGCTTGCTTTGATCAATTCAAGAATTGTCTTTATTTTAAGCAAATTGGGGCTGGTTCTTGATTGGTTTTGGTGAATCCTTACAATGCAACTTGTAATACAACGAATGAATTTTAGAGTATCTGGTTTTGCTTTGCGGGTCTTACCCACTAACGAAGACAAGAAGCTTCAGTCCCTTGCCCTAACGACGATTAGTGCTTGATCTGTGTCCAAAAATACTGTTCAGACAGCCTCTGAGAGAAATTTCAATCCCTTGGCGAAGCTACCTGGAAAAGGCTTTCAGAAAGTACTTCAGTAAGAATATGCTATGCTTACTGAAACTAATTCTCAAGGATCTAAATCCTACTCAACCTTAAAGCAGTTCGCTTATTGAGAAATCTTTGAGTTAAAACGGTTTTGGGAACACTTTCACGACTTCGGGTTTGGGCATGGGGCTTGGCATCAGAGGGGCGATTGTGGGCGATCGCGCGGCAACCGGTAAGAGGGAGCGCTCATTGAAATGGGAACTTGGGGGCGCGATCGGGCGCGGAATGTTGCTCACGGTTTCGATCGCCCTGGGGTTGACCCTGAGCGGTTGCCCCACCCAGCCCACGGCCCAGCGATCGCCCGGAAACCCCAAGGACTGCCCGAGGTGTGATTTTGCGGGTAAGGATCTGAGCAATCAAGACTTTGCCGGGGCGAACCTGAATGGAGCCAACTTTCAAAAGGCCAATTTGACCGGGGTGAACCTGAGCCAGGCCAAGCTGGACGGGGCCAATTTTCAGCAAGCGAATTTAACCAAAGCCGACCTGAGCCAGGCGGGCATGAACCAAGCCAAGCTGACGGGGGCGAACCTCAGCGAAGCCCGGCTCACCAAAACCTATCTTCGGGGGGCTGACTTGACCCAAGCCAAGCTGACGGGAGCCGACTTGAGCGGCGCAGATTTGCTGAACGCCAGCCCCTCCAAGCTTGATCTCAGCGGGGTCAAAACCCTGGGCACAACCTTGCCGGATGGGAGCCAAGGAAAATGAGCAGTAACCTTCCGGTTTCCGATCAGGCCTTGGTGACTGTGCGTTCAGAAGAAGTTCCTAGGACTGCTCGATCGGCGATCGTGGGGAGCCAGGGGCCCGATGCAGGGGCGATCGACCCGATGGAGGAGTCCCCGCCTAGCCATTCCCCCACCAGAAACCCATCACCCAGCAGCGCATCGCAACAAAACGCCCCCCCAAGGCGAGGGCCCGAGTTGGTGGACTGGTCTCCCAGTGCCAAAATCAGCCTTTGGGGGGCCATGGGCCTGGGCGTGGTGGTGTCCGTGGTGCTCCATGGGGCGGTGTTGTTGCTGCCAATGCCCAAGGAGCCGGACAAGGTGGCCCTGCCCCTAAGCGCCCAAGAGGCCCCCATTCGGGTCACCAATTTGCCGAAAACCACCCCGGCCCGATCGACCCCCTCCCCCAGCCCCGCGCGATCGACCCCGGCCCAACGCCGGGCCGATCGCGCCGCAACCCCAAAACCGAAACCGAAAGTCAATCAGCCCAATCGGGTGGTGGTTCCCAAGCCCCAAACCGCCAAACCGGCCCCGGCTCCGTCAGCAGCACCCAGCCCAAGCCCCAATCCCACACCCAGCCCCACGCCCAGCCCAAGTCCTAGCCCCGAACCTAGCCCTAGCCCCACGCCCCAAGGTTTACCGGCGTTGGCGGGGTTGAATGCTGGCGGGGCCGCTTGTGCCCCCGATCGCCCCGATGGGTGCTATTCCCTGCCGGAAAACCTCAGCATTCACAGCGTCACGCCAGAGGTGATCCAAAATTCCCTGGGCCCCGATGTGACGGTGGCCGAAATTCCCGCAATCTACGAAAACACGGAACAGGCTCGGGAATTTGTGGTGTCGGATCCCCGTCGCGATTCAGCCGATCAAGTGGTGGGTTATTACTACGTAATTTCCACTCAAGTGCGTGGTCAGGTGGGGGCCATCATTGTCGGCAGCCGCGATCGACTGCTATCCCTGGATGCTATCCAAGCGGCGGCGGGTGCGGAAATTAATTAATGAGTTAATTAAAAAAAGAGTCTTGAAAAGAGATTGAGAGATTTTTAAAAAGAAATTCTCGAAAAGAGATTTTCGGAAAGCAGCTTGCTAGAAAAGCTTTGGGCAAAATTGCCATGGAAACGTTTCCACCAAGGCAAGGTTTCGATCAAAAATTGCCATGAAAAACTCCCAAGCCGAGACATAGCCTCGCTTGGGATAGATGCTTGCTGAACATAGACAGTGGAACGCCGTGGGCCGATCGCGCAATCAGCCCCCGCTGGTCAACTGGCCCTAGCGCCAACCGGCCCGATCCATCAGCCGGAGGGCGCGATCGTTGTTGCCCCCAAACTCATTGGCACTGGCGCTAGAAGACTTGAACTGTCCAAAACTAGACAGGGTGGGATCCAATGCCACACCGGACAACACCGGATATTCATAGCCACTGCGGGCAAAGAGTTCTTGGGCCTTTTGGGTTGCCAAAAAGTCAAGGAACTTCACGGCTGCTTCCGGGTTCTTGGCGGTTTTAATCACGCCGCCGCCGCTGATGTTGACGTGAGTGCCGCGTCCCTGTTGATTCGGGAAAAACACACCCACCTTGGCGGCAATCTCCCGCTCAGCGGCATCTTTGGAATTGACCAAACGGGGCAGGTAATAGGTGTTGGCGATCGCGATCGACCCTTGACCCGCTGCACAGGCCTTGATCTGAGCCGTATCGTTGCCTTCCGGGGGCCGAGCGAAGTTCGCCACCAGGCCGCGCACCCAGGTTTCCGTGGTGGGTTCGCCCAATGCGCCCACCAGCTCGCCAACTAGGGATTGGTTATACACATGGCTCGAAGTCCGCACCAAAATCTTGCCGCGCCAACGGCTATCGGCCAAGGCTTCGTAGGTGGAGAGGTCTGCGGGGTTCACCAAGTCTTTGTTGTACATGATCACGCGGGCCCGCTTGGACAGAGCAAACCAGTGACCATTGGGGTGACGCAGGTTGCTGGGAACCGCCCGATAAAGGTTGGGGGCAGCGCTTTGGGACACGGGACGGAACAGACCGGCCTTGTCGGCTAACCAAAGGCGACCGGCATCCACAGTAATCAGAACATCGGCGGGACTGTTGACCCCTTCCGATTGGATGCGCTCGATTAGGGCATCGGCGCTGCCTTCCACCAGGTTGACTTTGATGCCGGTGGCTTGGGTAAAGGCTTCATACAGTTGGCGATCGCTGTCGTAGTGGCGACCGGAGTACAGGTTCACTTCCCCTGCACCTTGGGCGTTGGCCCGGTTCAGTCCGCTCAGGGCCACGGTGGCTAGGGCTGATCCCCCTGCCAAGAACACCCGCCGAGTCAGTTTACTCGTCATTTTTCGCTCTTAGGAATGCAGTAATTGAATTTTGGGTGGCGAAAGCAGTATATCAATACTGAGAAATATTCTCAAAATTCTCTGGAATTTTTCCTAAGGACTCTCTGAATGGCTTGAACAATCTTGAGGTAGTTTCGGAACTGTCCTCGGTGGCGGGCGCGGTGTTTGAGGGGAGAGCCGCTGGGGAAGTGTTGAGCGAGCGAGCGAGCGGGGGCTGCAAAAGGAAACGCCCGGCCCATCGAGACGATGGCCAGGCGCTTTTAAGGTTTCAAAAGGATCGATCGGAGTTTGGGAAATGGAAAGTTTTGGGAATGGATGGAAACGAGCGACCGTTTCTAGCCTTTGCCGGTTTGGGCCAAGACCCGATCGGCGAGTTTGTCGGGCACTTCCTGCAAGTGGTCATGCTGCCAAGAGAACGTTCCCACGCCCAAGGTGAGCGATCGCAATTCCAAAATCAGGCTCTGCATTTCCGCATGGGGCAGATAGGCCTGCATGGTGTCCCAGCCGGCCCAACCGTCCTTGGGCCCGTAGCCCATCAGTTGGCCGCGCCGCCCGGTCACTAGCTGCATGACCTTGGCGGTGAACTCGCTGGGCATGGCAACTTCCACCAGGTCGATCGGCTCCAGCAGCACCGGTTGGGCTGCCGGAATGCCCGTTTTCATGGCCACGTGGGCCGCCATCTTGAAGGCTTGCTCGGAGCTGTCAACGGAGTGGTAGGAACCATCGGTGAGGGTCACGGCCACATCGACGATCGGGAAGCCCAGGGGCCCGCGATCGAGCGCTTCTCGCACCCCTGATTCCACACCGGGGATATATTGCTTGGGCACAACACCGCCCACAATCCTTTGCTGGAAGTCGTAGCCTGCGCCGCGTGGTTGGGGCTGAATGTCCAAATACACATCCCCAAACTGACCATGGCCGCCGGTTTGGTGCTTATAGCGCCCATGGATCCGGGAAACGGGTTTGCGAATGGTTTCCTTGTAAGGCACTTGGGGCAGGTGGGGAGCCATGGGCAGGTTGTACTTGCGTCGCAGTCGATCGATGGCGATTTGTAGGTGAATTTCCCCTTGGCCCCAAAGGATGATTTCGTGGGTGTCGCCATGTTGTTCCCAGCGGACGGCGGGGTCTTCGTCCGTGAGTTTGGCCAGGGCGGCGGTGAGCTTCACTTCGTCGCTGCGGTTTTCGGGAACGATCGCCCAAGCAAAAACCGGCGGCGGTAATTCCGCTTTGGGCAACTCATCCCGCCCGATCGCCCGATCAAGCGCCAGCACCTCTCCGGTGGCCACCCCGTCCAACCGCCCAAGGGCCACAATGTCGCCCACTTCGGCCCGGGTCAGGGATTTTTGTTGGCTGCCCATCAGGCGATAGAGACCACCAATGCGAACGCCATTGAGGCTCATGCCATCTTCGATCGCGCCATTCCAGACCCGGGCGATCGATAGCTTGCCTCCTTGGCTGGCATACATGGTTTTCAGCACCTGCACGATCGGGCTATCGGCATCGGAGGCGATCGCGTCCACCCCGCGCTCGGTGGCCGTCACCGTTGCGTCTGGGGCTTCCCGCAGCAGGGCATCCAACAGCGGTCGCACACCCAAGTGCTGTTCCGCCATGCCCACAAACACCGGCACGATCTGATCGGCTCCCAACTCCAGCCTCAGATCCACCAAAATTTCTTCTTCGCTGGGTTGAATATCCTCCAGCAATTTTTCCAGCAGCACATCGTCATGATCGGCCAGGCTTTCCAGCATTTCGTGGCGAGCCGCTTGTTCTTCCGCCCGCAAATGTTCGGGCAGCGGCACGGGGTCATCGCCTTCCGCGTCGGGGTGGTAGTGATAGGCCGTTTCGCTGACTAAATCGATGTAGCCGATCGGGCTGTTGCCTTGGCGAATCGGGTACTGGTGCAGCACGATCGGGCGGCTGGAAACGGGCCGCAATACCGACAAAATATCGGCAATGGGACTCGATGCCCGATCCATTTTGTTAATGAACAACACATGGGGAATTTTCCAGGTGTCCAAAAACTGAAACAAAGGAGCCAACACAATGGCGCGATCGATCATTGGTTCGCAAACCACCACGGCCGCATCAACCCCGACCAAAGCGTTGTAGGTTTCTGCGGCCAACTCCACGGAACCTGGGCAGTCAATCCAATTAAATTGCACATCCTTATAAGCGGCGCTGGCCACATTTAGCTCCAGGCCCATGCCCCGATCGCGCGCTTCCGGGGAACTGTCACCCACCGTATTGTTATCTTTAATGCTGCCCTTGCGCGTGGTTGCGCCCGACAAAAACAAAATACTTTCCAAAAGCGTCGTTTTGCCACTGGAGTAGGGACCCACAATGGCAATATTTCTGATGCGGGGGGTACGGTCACCTTTCATGAAAACCTCCATGGGAATGAAAATTCCCAGTAAAAAATTGATGTCAGCTCAATGCAGGCTGAAATGATTGCAGATTGAGAAAATAGAACTAGGGAAAATAGGACTAGGGATGAAGTGCAGAGTTGATCAGTGTGATGTCTGATCAATATCAAATTCAAAATCTTGCAAAATTTGATGAGAAATCAGATCAAGATCAAATTCATGCCTAATTCATGCCTAAAAGATTCCCGATTCCCAATGAGCGAGAACAAGAGAAAAATGCTCGGCTAATGCTCGGCCAATGTTCGTCAAATACTCAGCCAATGTTCGTCAAATACTCGTCAAATACTCAGCAAAGATTCAATTAACGCCGTAATGGAGCGTTGCCAGGGGCGAGCGTCGTAGGCTCAGTGCTCAAAGCCACTGGATGAAATTTGCAAAATTGAGTTGACTAGATTGAATGGATCAGATGATTGGCGAGTAGAAAGAATCATGGTGCGATCGCCCGTTGACAGGGAAAAGGAGGAGCGATCGGGACTGTCTACAAGAAATCTGATTGGGTTCTGACTGGGTTCTGATTTGGCTCTGATTTGATTATGAGTGCTTGCAGAATTCTTTAGGCCAATTACTCAATGGTTGTTTATAAATTCGCGCAGTTTATCAACTGTTTTTGGTTTTTTGTTAGGGATTGTGAATAAAAATTAACTCGTATTTGAATCGCTGCCGATTCAAGCTAGGTCAATTCCTTTGGTTAAAAATTTACCGATCGATCGGGCGGCGCTTGGGGTTGGGAGTTGGATCCAGCGATCGATCCGCCATCCACGATCCTCAATTTTAGTGACCCAGAAGCCAGCGACTTGGCCGCTGGCTCCCGAAACCTAGGATATGGCTGGGGTTTCCGGTTCATGGGACTTGGCTTGCAAAACCGCCAACGCCCATTGCCGGAATTGCAGATAGGTCATCAGTTCGATCGTGCCGGAGAGCAACATTTGCGAGTAGCGATCTTCCAATTCCTGCAACCGCTGAACCGCCACCGATAGCGGCATATTCAGCAATGCTTCGGAATCGTCCAGCAGGTTCACCGTTTCGCTGAGGGTTTGGCGGTCTTCCTGTTCAATCAGCGCCTGGCAACTTTGGAGATAGAGCTGAACGGGGCGATCGATCTCCTCGTAGGTTTCCGGTGACAGATTGCCGTCAATGAACATCAACCGATAGCGCTCTGCCAAATCTTGGGCCGCCGCCAGGGCTGCCTTGGTTTTGTTGCCATGAACTTCCTTAATTTCGGTCAAGGCTTGGCGACTGCTTTTCACCAACTGGCGCGATCGGCGCGATCGCAGCCAAGTGACCAACAACCCCGCTGCACTGCTCAAGCCCAAAACCAGCAAATATTCCTGAACAACCTGGTTTTCTTCAATGAACCGCAGCCAAGCCGATCGGGGATCCCCTTTTTCATAGGTTTCTGTCGCGTCCGGAGCCATATAAACCCCACCCCGTTGCAACAGGCCAGCCGGATCACCATCGGCCAATTCTGGATAAAAGCTGGCATATTGACGCGCCGTGGCCAAAATCGACCAAGCCATTAGGCCCACTTGGTCGGCGGGGGCATCGCCTCGGGCCATCAAGCCAATTCCCGTGGACAAGACCGGCAAATCCTGGGGCGGCTCGGGGCGCAGGGGGTCATAGGTTCCGGCGGGAATCACCGAAGAGCGATAGGACTCAGGGAAGCGCACCGCCAGGTGATTGGTAATGGAGGGGGGAATTTCCAGCAAACGCAGGGGCGGATCGCTGGTAATGGCATTTTGAATGATGCTGCTGGATCCCAAGGGGCCCACGTAGGCCACCATATCCAGCTCTCCGGCCTTCAACTTGGCCAGACCTTCCTTCAGGGGAGGCGCACTGGTGATCACTCGCAAGCCGCTGCGGGTCAAGATTTGGGTAGTGGTGAAGTTGGTGCCGCTGCCCTGAATCCCGATCGCCACCCGTTTGCCGTTGATGTCGGTCAGGGTTTTGAAGGGAGAGTCGGCCCGCACCAACAAATGCAGATATTCATGACCCAAAATGGCGACGGTTTCCACCTGGCCACTGCGCAGCAGATCGCGGGAAACGTCGAGTTGGGCGAGGGCAAAATCAACCCGACCTTGCACCAGGCGATCGAGGTTATCGCGGGAACCATTGGAGTTTTTGTCGTCGGTCAGCTTCAGGCTCACGATTCGATCGGTCGATCGCCCCAATTGCTCGCTAATCAGGTCATAGCCCACACCGGCCTTGCCCGCAGAAATCGAGACCGTGTTTTTGGACTGGCCGCAACCGCCAACCCCAATCACCCCCACAATCACCAGCGACACCAAGCCCCAGCCCCGTTGTTTGAGCTTCACCATCAAAAATCCCCCGGCAAATTCCCAAAATACTAAACCATACGTCCAAAATTATGCGTCCAAAATTATGTGTCCAAGAAATATGCGCTTACACCATATATCTAAATAGTTCGATCTAAAAACATTCAACCTAACAATATTGAACCTAAAAATATTCAACCAGAATACAGGCTTTACCTAAAATAATTGGCACGCCCTATCGCAGATGCCATGAAGTAACGATTCGGTGGGCATTGCCCACCCTACGGGCTACGGGTCACTGAAAATATTCAATCAAAATATAAACAAAAAGCGGGGCCACCCTGGGTCATGTCATGAATTAGGATCACGACTCCAGCTTAGCAGCCCCGTTTTTTGAATGTCGCCTTTTGAACGCTTTAGCGACTGGAATTTGAACAACGTTGAATTAGGTGATTTTTAACCAAGTGATTGTTGATCAGATGATTAATAAAAATCTAGCCAATAATCAATCGTTGCTTGAATTCAGCAAATCCAGCTCAAGCGCTAAATTTCAGCATAGGCGCGATCGATCAGGCGCTTGGCAACCGTTTGGACACCCGTGTGATAGTAATAATTGGTGCTCATGTCCAAAAATGCACCAACATAATCCAGCTTGTCATCGGCAATATCCACAAACCCTTGTAGGTGTTGCAGGATGGTTTGGGGACTGAGACCGCGATCGCTCACAAAGTTCCCCATCCAGCTCGAAACCGAGTTGAACGCTTGGCCAACAAATGCCACCTTGTCAGTGCCCGGAATCATCTTTTGAATATTCCGGAAAGCCTCGTTTTCTTCCAAGCTGGATTGGGTGGCGCTGCCGATCCAATCGCCGGCCGCTTTGATGAAGTTCGGGCCCAAGGGCACTAAGCCATCCAAGCAAACCATGGCGGCCATCCGCATTTTGGATTCCCCGCCGTAGTCGGCCAAGGAACCCAAAAAGTCGCCAATGCTGTCGCCAGGAATGCCATTAATTTGGCAATAGGCCAGCAATTCCACCACAATTTTCATTCCCAAATCGATCGCTTGGGCCTTTTCGGGTTTGGGGGTCAAATTTTGCAAAAAGCCCAAAAACGAAATATCTTGCCCCACCTTATTGGCCATGGCAGCCGTGCCCAAGGCACTTGCGGCCGTGTCCACGGTTTGATAGAGCCAAACGGCGCGTTGATAGCCCTCGCCTTCGTCGTTATAAAGCTCGATCGCCCGGTCTTTGATTTGGGAAATTAAGCCCGGATCATCTTCGCCCGTGACGGTTTTGATCGTGCGATCGAACCCAATCAAGTTGTCCCACTCGCCGGGAACCACAAAATCCAACGCATTCAGAACCGTGATGGTCATGCCGCTGGTGGGCAATTCATCAACCAATTGCACAATGGATTTACCCATGAATTTTGATCCTCACTAAGACACAGGGTTTCCAAACAAGAAACAAACAACAAGCTCAACCGAAACTAGGCAAGGGCTAGACGCAAGTTAATAGCGTGACTGTTTTAGATCGTAGGGGCAAAGTTTCGGAATCAGTCGTCATAACAATGGGCTTAAGCCCATTGCTGCCTAATGGTTAGGCAACGGTGATAGCTATTTGACCTGATTGATCAAAATCAGCTTGCCACGCTATTAAGTCCAAACTAAGCGCCAATTCGGAAAATAGAAAAGCCAACTACTTCAAACGGGCCAAGCCTGAGAGATTAAATTTCTCAATCCAGTCTTCCCGATCGCTTGGTTTGAGCGTCGTAGACTGCACCTTCACCTGATAGCGATCGCCCACCAAGACAGCCGTTTGATTTTTGCCCACTTGAACGGCAGGATAGCCGTCAATGTCATCATCACTGCTTTGGAATTTGCTGAGACCGCTCGCATTGTTCGCCAAGTCATTAATCGACAACTTGGCCACTTCTTCGCCCGACTTCTTCAGTTTGGCTTCCGCAAATCCTTTCTTTTCCTGTTGGAAAACCAGGCTGTAGCCATCGCTAGTTTTCGGGAAATACTTATTCAGCTTGCCGCCCGCCACTGGCTTTTTATCAATGGGCGAGGGGCTGACGCTGGGGCTGGGTTTGGGTGATCGACGATCGGAACCACGATCGGTGGACTGATCACCGGAGCGATCGACCACCGTGGTTGATGTGGGACTGGGAGCCGGGCCGCGATCGCTGCGATCGTTGAGGGCCACACAACCGCCCACCACCAGCAACAGGGTCAAAACAGCACCCGCCAGCCAACGACCGGCCTTAGACGGCGCATTCATGGGCAAATTTCCTTATCATGAGGGTTTGGTCACTTGTTTTCCAGTCTAGGCAGCGTTTTTCATCACCGGACAGATGTGCCCACCGCCCGAGAAGATGGGTTCACCACACTTGGCAGCGATCGGCGCAAGCAGGGGAATTGAATTCGGATCGAATTGGCCTCGGGATCCATCTAACTAGTCCAATTAGTCCAATTAATCCAATCGATTACATTCGATCAATTCAGTCAATGATTTAAGAATTGGTTAATGATCGATGGGGACTTGATGGGCGGTCGACCCGATCGCTCCGGTGCGGAACGGTTGCTGGGGACAGCAAAACGGCAACCTTGAAGAATGATGGATTTTGCTCCATCGTCCCTGACCTTCTGGAAATTTCGGCGTTTTTTAAGGCTAAATTTAACCCGTTGCCTGGGGTGAATTCTAGAAAACCTGATCAAAGCATTTTCAATGCATTTCAAGGTATTTCAAATCAATTGCTGATTGTCTTGAGGTTGGGCCCGTGATGCGTGCGATCGATCCAAACGATCTGAATGATCCCAATGCTTTCAATGATTTATTAGATCCATCGATCGATCAGTTAATTGCTCGATCGATCGGCCAGTTGGCTCGCCCGGCGGTGATGCCCGAGTCGATCGAGCAGTTGACCGAGGTGATGGCGGCCTGTGCGGCCCAACGCCAGCCGATCGCCCCCTTCGGCAGCGGCAGCAAGTTGGCTTGGGGCGATGTTCCCAAGGGATCGGTGTTACCCGTGGGATTGGGCCGGCTCGATCGCCTGGTGATGCATGACGAGGCGGACTTGGTAGCCACCGTGGAAGCGGGCATGAAACTGCGGGATCTGCAAGCGGCCTTGGCTCCCTCGGGTCAGTGGCTGCCGATCGACCCGGCCTTTGCGGAAACGGCCACCCTGGGCGGCATTGTGGCCACGGCGGATACGGGTTCCCTGCGCCAACGCTACGGCGGCATTCGGGATTTGCTGTTGGGCCTGTCGATCGTTCGTTGGGATGGGCAAATCGCCAAAGCCGGCGGCCGCGTGGTCAAAAACGTAGCGGGCTATGACCTGATGAAGCTGTTTACCGGTTCCTTTGGCACGCTGGGCCTGCTGGCGACCCTGACCGTGCGGACTTACCCGATTCCCGAACAGTGCCAAACCCTGTTGCTGTGGGGCGATCGCCCGGCCCTGGCCCAGGCGGCCCAAGGCCTCCGCAATTCCACCCTCACCCCGATCGCCCTGGATTGGATTTGGGGCAACCCGGCCCTGCCGGAGCGGGCGATGAGCTTGGCGCTGCGGTTTGGCAGTGTGGCCCCCAGCGTGGCGGAACAGGTACGCCGCTCGATCGCCCTGGCCGAGCAGTTGGGCTTGCAATCCCGGGTGTTGAGCGAACCGGAGGAGGCGGACTTTTGGCAGGCCAGCCGCGCCGCCAGCACTGCCCCCACAGCCGATCGCCCGATCACGCTCAAGTTTGGTGCATTGCCCACGGCGGCCCCGGCCCTGCTCGATCGCCTGGCCAGCGGCCCGGTCAGCCAAGGGCAAATCCACGCCAGCAGCGGCCTCGGTTGGGCCAGCTTCGGGGCGATCGAGGGCGACTGGCTGCGGACTTCCCGTTGGATTCGGCAATTGCGGGCCGCCTGCGAAGCGGAACAGGGATTTTTGACGCTGCTGCAAGTGCCCCCTGAACTGACCCATCAGTTTAAGCAATCGGATCGCTGGGGCGATCGCGGTTCTGCCCTAGCCCTAATGGGGAAAATAAAACAGCAGTTCGATCCGCACCAGCTCCTGAATCTCGGCCGATTCGTGGTTTAGCGCCCGGTTTAGCCCCAGATTATGGAGGGCGCACGGCGGTGCGCCCCTACGATTTGTTCACGGTTTGTTCATTGCCATCGCCCATTGGTTTCACCCCACCGACCCATGCAAACGAGCGATCGCCCGATTCCCGCCAAAGAGAGCAACTTTCTGGCCCAAAATCCCCACTTGGGTGAATTGGCCGCCGGTCAGCGATCGGGCTTTGACCCCGACTCGCCGCCCGATCCCAAGCTGCTCGATTCCTGTGTCCATTGCGGGTTTTGCCTTTCCACCTGCCCCAGCTACCGCGTGTTGGGCAAGGAAACCGACTCACCCCGCGGCCGCATCTATCTGATGGATGCGATCAACGAAGGCACGGCCGAGCTGGATCGCACCACCGCCCAGCATTTCGACACCTGCTTGGGTTGCCTGGCCTGCGTCACCACCTGCCCGTCCGGGGTGAAGTATGACCAACTGATCAGCGCCACCCGGCCCCAGGTGGAGCGCAACGTGCCCCGATCCCTCCCGGAACAGGCCCTGCGAACGCTGATTTTCCAGGTTTTTCCCTATCCCGATCGCCTGAAACTGTTGATGCCGTTTCTGTTGCTCTATCAACAGTCGGGCTTGCAAACCCTGGTGCGATCGACCGGCCTGCTCAAAAAATGGCTGCCCAACCTGGCGGCCATGGAAGAAATTTTGCCGCGCCTGAGCTGGGACACCCTCAACCGCGACTTTCCCGAAACCATTCCCGCCCAAGGAACCCAGCGCTATCGGGTGGGGATGATTCTCGGTTGTGTGCAGCGCACCCTCTTTAGCGGGGTGAATGCCGCTACCCTGCGGGCCCTGACGGCCAACGGTTGCGAGGTGGTGATTCCGCCCAGCCAGGGTTGCTGCTCGGCCCTGCCCGCCCACCAGGGCCAAACCAACCAGGCCCAGGCGATCGCCCGCCAGATGATCGATGCCTTCGCGGCCACCAATGTGGACTACATCATCATCAACGCCGCCGGTTGTGGGCACACGCTCAAGGAATATCACCACATCCTGCAAGACGATCCGGAGTACCGCGATCGGGCTGCGGCCTTTGTGGACAAAGTGCGCGACATCCACGAATTTTTCGCGGAAGTGGGCTGGATTGCGCCGCTCCAGCCGATCGCCCCGGAGCCGGTGACGCTGGTTTATCACGATGCTTGCCACCTGTTGCATGGCCAAAAAATCAGCGCCCCACCCCGCGACCTGCTGCGGCAAATTCCCGGCGTGACCCTGCGCGAGCCGATCGATTCGCAACTCTGCTGTGGCAGTGCCGGGATCTACAACCTGCTGCAACCGGAAATTGCCGACGAGCTGGGTGAACTGAAGGTGCAAAACCTGACCAACACGGGAGCCGACGCGATCGCCTCGCCCAATCCGGGCTGTTCGTTGCAAATTCAAAAACACCTGGGATTGCAGGGCAAAACCGTGCCCGTGCTACACCCGATCGAACTGCTCGATCGTGCCATGCGGGGTGAAGCATTGCCCAAGGGCGATCGCTAGACTGGGTTTCATCCCATCTCAATAAGCCAGCCTGTCAGTCCGGCCATGGTTGATGCAATGGATTCCCGCTATTTCTCCCCCGAAGAATTTCTGGCGTGGGAAGCACAACAGCCGGAGCGCCATGAATACCTCAACGGTGAAGCTTACGCCATGGCTGGCGGCACGCTTGACCACAATGCGATCGCTGGAAATCTATTTTTTGCACTGAAAGCTTACCTACGCGGTAAACCCTGCCGAGTCTTTATCGGTGATGTGAAGGTTTACGTTTCGGAAAAAGGGCCCTATTTCTATCCTGATTTGGTGGTGACTTGCGATCCTCGGGATTTTCGATCGCGCCAAGCGATTCAATATCCTTGCTTGATTGCGGAGGTCTTGTCGCCCGAAACGGCTGAGTTCGATCGCGACCAAAAGTTTCAGCAATACGCGCGGATGGAATCCCTCAAGGAATATGTGTTGATTAGCAGCGATCGCCCGGCTCTCGATCGCTACTATCGGCCCGAGAATGCTGCCCCGAATTGCTGGGAGTTCACCCGTTATGGGGCAACTGAGTTTAATCCCAAGGCGATCGATTTCGATCAGCAACAGTGCTTACTAGCTGAAATTTCCTTTGTACTCCAAAGCCTGAACTTCAACAGCACTTTGGCGATGATCTATGAGGAAGTTCGGCTCGATCGCAATCTAGACAATGCGTCTGAGTTGGCTTCGGTGTCTGATGATTCAGCCCTTTAAGGCATTAATCAACCTTGGCTGCTTGCCAAATTTGCTCAACCATCAGGGGTGGTGATGGGTTGAATTGAGCCAAGGTTGGCGACAGAATTAACCCAGACTGATCTTGGGGAATTTCGTCATATAACCCTTCTTGTAATTGCAGAATAGTCAAGCGATTTTCGAGGGGATCCACAATCCAATATTCAGGAATTCCCGCTGCGGCATATTCCGATCGCTTGTAGCGGTAATCCCGCCCGATCGAATCAAGGCTGACAATTTCCACAGCGAGCAAGGGCGGCGTTTCAAAAACCGCCGATCGCCCTGCTAATTCCTGCACCTGCTCCCGTTGCACAACGCATAAATCCACCACGCGCGATCGCCTAAATCCCGTTCTGACACCAATTTCGGCAAATACCATCCAAGGTAGGTTGTTTTGACCAATTACCTGGCGAAGATAGTCACTTAAAAACTGAGCAATCAAAAAGTGCTCGATTCTGGGTGGATTCATGGGAATTAGTTCACCATCCACTAATTCATAACGAACATCACTGGCTGAGTCATCGGCTTGATGATTCAGATAGTCCTCAAAGGTCAAGAGGCGATCGCGAGTTGTAACCATCGAGTTCTGTCCTGATATTGGCTATTTTGGTTCTTGTTTGAAATCTTGATTCCATTAAAGTTCGAGATAGCTTGGGATTTTGTCTGATCGTGATTTGGGCTAGTGATTATTGTGATTTTAAGTAACTTGAATTGACAATTATTCAATTGCTAAATGCTGGAAAGTTAACGCGATCGGGCGGTTGCCAGCCGCAGGAATTTGATCGCGCAGAATGATGGATTGTTCATAAACCAAGCATAGCTGACTCCTGCCGGCCGGTAGGGCGATCGGTAAGTTCAAATCCAGGGCTTGGTTACGGGATAAAAGCTCACTGCGCCACAGGAGTTGATCATCTAAAAAGATGCTGAGTTGCTGATTGGTCACAGGAACTGTCGCTTGAATTTTGAGCTGTCGAGTTTGAGACTGATCGCTCTGCAAATCCAGGACGGTCATGGGGGCCAAACCCCAGCGTTGACCTTGGCGATTGCGATCTAACCCGCCGCGAATTTCCACACCGCGCACGGTTCCGAACTGCACGAGGTCTAGCTCCGGCACGGCGGTTTTCAGGGGGGCGGCTTCCGGATCCAGGCGATCGCGATTGGCAGGATCCGGGCTGACGGGGGCTGGGTCGAGAAAGGGCGAAAAACGCAACAGTCGCGCCTGATCCAAATCAACTAGGCCTTGCCAGGGGGCTGGCTTGGGAATAAACACCACACGCCCCATGCCCGGCACGGTGGTTTGGGCGATCGGGTGGCCCAATTGGGCATAAAACTCCTTTTCACATCCCCGGGCTAGGCGATCGATATAGAGATTAATGCCCGCAAAATCGCCTAATTGAAAGAATCGTCGAAAAAATTCCCACTCGTCCCTGCGAAAACAGCGGCGCTGGCGTTGGGTTTGGTTTAAATCCGGATGATCGGGCAGGGCCAAATATTGCCAACCGGCTTCGAGGTAGGGGGTGAGCTGGCTGGGGTGCAATCGCCCCAAGTATTGCCCCACGGTGGCTTTGTGGTGAAACCGGCTGAGGGCGTGGGTGCTGGGATGATGGGCAAAAAAAGGGCAGGTGCCATCGCCACTGCCCACGCCGTTTCCCCCTGTTACGCAAAAGGGCCAGTCCAAAACAGCCGTGCCCGGCTGCTGGGCCACTAGGGCCATATAGGGCTGAAAGCTGGGGTCTAGGGGTTGTGCGCGGAGCTTGAGGCCATAGCCGCCGATCAAGTCCAGCAAGCAGATGCCTGCCACGGCCAAGGCGGCCCAGCGGTTCCATTGTCGCGTTCGGGCCGATCGGCCCGCATCCGGCTGCCAACCCAGGCTGCATAGGGCCAGGACGATCGGGAAGACCACCGTACCCCGTCCGGCCACGCGATTAAACGAAAACCAGGGAAACCACTGCAAAATCGGTAAATCCCAGGGGCGATAGGCGATTAAACAGCCCATCAGCAAACCGAGGGGCACAAAAGCCGCCCACCAGCGCCGCCGTTGCCAGCAGCCGATCGCCCCCGCCAGCAACAACCCCCAGCCAACCACCCCATCAAAATCTGTTTCTAGGGGACTGGGCAGCACGGCTCGCCACCAGCCGGCCGCCGCGATCGGGTTGATTTGCGGCCAATAGGGGGCCAAAAGGCGCAGGGGATGGGCAAACCAAGCGCGATCGAAGGTGTTGCTCCAGTCCAACTCCTTGGCTAACTGCACGATGGGAATCACCGGCAGCAGATATAACCAAGCGGCCCAAATGATGAGGGCGATCAATCCCCACTCGATCGGGCGGAAGGGCGGCCAGCCATAAATCCAATAGCCAAGCCGGAGCTGCCAATCTGGGTTCTTTGCGTCTTGGTGGGCATCGGCGGCCAGCTCAATTGCTTGGGTTCGCCACCGCCACCACCTCACCGCCAACATCCATCCCCCCGACAGCACCAGCGACAGCAGCCCAAACCCTGCCACATAGCCCAAGTCCTGGCCCAAGCTCAGGAGCGCCAACGCCCCGCGCCCCAGCCACCAGGCCCGCCCGATCGCCCGGCCCCGCACAAATCGCCACACCAACACAAAATCCGTGGCCAGGCTCAGACCCAGCCAATGGACGATCGCCATGTTGCTGTGAAACGGAAACTTACAAATCAGGGCGTAGATGTTCAAAAACACCGCCCCGATCGCCGTTAAAATTGCCCGCCGTTCCCCAAAGTCCGGCTGCAAAATTCGCGCGATGCCAAAGAGGGCGATCGCCACCGACAGCAGAAAATATAGCTTCAGCCAAGGGCCCGCCCCGCCCAGACTGAAGAGCAAGGCATAGAACAAATCTCGCTCCAGACCCCAGGCCTGGAGAGCCACTTGCCCCCCGTAGGGATAAAACGCCCGATCGCTGACTAAATCGATATGCGGCAGGGGCCACCAGTGCCAATGCTCCCGCACATAAAATCCCATCGCTTCCCAGAGATCCGTGTCCCCCGCTCCCACCACCGGGAGCCAGGGCTGGGGCCCCAAAATCAAAACCCCCAGCAGACCATACAACAGCGCCGCCAACCACCACCCCTGAGGATGTTGTGTTCGGGCGCTGCGCCAGGCCGCTGCCAGGGCCTTGGTCTTAGTCTTGAATATATTCCGCACCGGTGGCCAAAGCCTGTTCTGCACGCATGAACTCTCGGCCTAAATAAGCCGCATGATCCAGCATTGAAACCGGTATCGGCTGGGTTTGTTCGAGCAATTTCACACAGAGTTCCTTGGCGGTGCGTCCGGTATAGAGGGCCTCGGCCGTGCGCGGAACAGAACCCTTCGCCGGAATCACCTTGCCGGTGACCGGATCCGTGGCCAAGCCCCGATCGTTAATCACGGTGCTGTAGTGTTTGGCGCAAATTAAGGCCTGTTCCCGATCGAGGTAGATCACGAAATAGCCAGCCGGGTCAAGGTCTAAAGGCCGTTTGGATAATTCATCGTCGATCGCCTGGCGTGTTTCCACAGAATTGAGGGTCATATCAACTGACATATTGACGGGTAGATGAATGGATCAATTATCAGATGAATTTGATGCCTAATCACGGTTCACATTGCCAAGCTGCGACGAAATAAACCGATCCATCCAACCATTCAAGTAGGCAATATTAGCCGATTGATGGGCCGGGTCAACCGACTCCAGGGGATGGGGAGCCAAGCCACGCAGAGCCGCCGTGGTGACACAATACATGGACTTTTGAAATGATTGGCAAATTTTCACCAATAAATCGTCTTCATGGCGCAGGCTATTTTCATAGAATTGGTGCAAATAATCGGGCACAAAATGCCGCATGTCCTGCATCAGGAGGGTTGGCGGAATGCCTGCGCCGCCCACGGGCAACGGGTCAGCATAGAGCGCACCATAGGCAAAATCGCCCTGTTCGGTGGGAATGCGGGCCGCTTGGGCATTGTAGGAAATCGTGCCGCTGAAGGGGGTTCCTCGGAAAAAGACCGCCTCCACGTAGGGCACAGCCGCATCCATTAGGAAGGTCATCTTGGCCGATCGGGGCACAATGTCATAGGTCACCCCGCCCAATTCCACGGCATATTCAATGGGGGAATTGGCCCCCGCCACCAGACCATCTTGGATATGTTGAACCACTTGGGGAATGGTGGTGATTTTGCGGCGATCGTACTGATCTGAAAGGCTCATGAACATGTCGCTCATGATTCGCCAAAATTGCCCCAAGGCTCGGTAATAGGCTAATTGCCGCACTTGTTCTAGCAAAAACTCAGGAAAGAGCTGATCCATTCCCAAGACGATCGGGTTTTTGGCAAAACGGGCCCGAATCGCTTTTTTGGCCAGGGCAATAAATTCTGGTGAATCTAGATAGTTATCATATCGGCCGCCCCCATGCCAGAACATAGCCTTCATGCAATATTCGGCATATTCAAAATTGATTCGATCATGCCGCCAATGTTTCAGTAACTTCGGTAGCGAAATTTCGCCATTAAAGTATTTAAAAAATGGAAAAAATCGCAAAAACTGATGCAGAGCAATATAGTTTAGGTTGTTAGAATAGGCATCTAAAACAATGCCGTAGCTATGCAGAATGCCCACCACTTCCAGCACGTTGCTGGGGCTATCTTTCAGCATGGCTTCCCCTTGCAAGAGCCGCTCGATCGTGCTGTTTAGGGGATGGGTGGCAGTCATAGAGAGCATGGGTTGAAAACCTTAAGCTGGGGCAATGGTGTTGAAGTTCGCAGCTTGAATTCACAGCTTGAATTTGCGGTTTAAATTCGCGGTTTAAATTCGCAGTTTGAATTCGTAGTTTGACTTCTGGGAACTGACAGTTCTGATGATCTGATTATATGAGGATCCCAAAGGAGCAATCAGAATCGGCCGGCGGTTGGTGATGTTCGTGCCCGATCGCGGGGTGATGACGGGCGATCGGGCAGTGCAAAGCCCTGAAACGGGGCCTGAAGCGGTGATTATTTAGGGACTGTGATGGGCCGCTAGGGCGATCGCGGTGGTGACCGGCTCGCTCCAGTAGGCTAGCCAACTGGGTTGCAGACCAAACAGGGCGATCGGGACAGCCAAGGCAATGGCCGGGGCCCGATCGAGCCAACTCACCGAGGGCAAATTGGCCACCCGCTCCGTCAGCCGCCCAAAAAACGACTGATTCAGCAAAATCAGGAAATAGACCGCCGTTAGCCCCGTGCCAACCATGCAGAGCAAGGTATAGATCGGATAGGTGGGGAAGCTGCCTCGGAAGATCAAAAACTCCGCAATGAAGCCCGCCATTCCGGGAATGCCACTGCTGGCCATCACCCCCAACACCATCAGCGACCCCACCACCGGCAACCCCCGTTGGGGATTAAACAACCCGCTGAGGGCGCTCAGTTGGCGAGTGCCCACCTTTTTATAAACAATCCCCACCAGCAGAAACAACAGGCCAGAAATCAAGCCATGGGCCACCATCTGAAATTCCGCACCCATGAGGCTGACGGGGGTGGCCGCTGCCGTCGCCAGCAAAATAAACCCCATGTGCCCCACGGAACTGTAGGCGACCAGGCGTTTCATGTCCCCATTGGCGATGCCTTCGGAAATGGCGGCAAAGGAACCATAGAGCACGCTCACCACGGCCCAGGCGGCCATCCAAGGTGCAATTTGGGTCCAGGCTTCGGGGAACATGCCCAACCCAAACCGGATTAAGCCATAGGTTCCCAGCTTCAGCAGCACACCGGCTAGCAGAACGGAGATGGGTGTGGAGGCTTCCACGTGGGCATCGGGCAGCCAGGTATGGAGAGGAACCAGGGGAATTTTGATGCCAAAGCCCACCACGAGCAGCGCCAGCAGCAAGAGTTGGGACGCGGCAGGCAAGAGGGATTCGGGGGCGGTGGCTTGGGCGATCGCAAATTCCCGCAGGGGTTCATAGCCAAAGGTGCTGAAACCGGCGGCGCTGGCTAATCCTAGGAAGGCGGCCAAGATCAAGATTCCAGAAACGGCCGTGTAGATCAAAAATTTGGTGGCCGCATAGCCGCGCCGGGCCCCGCCCCAAATGGCAATTAGGAAATAGAGCGGGATGAGTTCTAGTTCATAGAACAGGAAGAACAGCAGCAGGTCTTGGGCTAGGAAAGCTCCATAGACACCGCTGGTGAGTAACAACAGCAGGCTGTAGTAAAACCGGGGGCGGTTGATGGCTTCGTTGGTGCTGAAGATGGCGATGCCGACCAGCATGGTGTTGAGCACCACCAGCGGGAAGGACAGGCCATCGATGGCGAGGCTGTAGCTGAGGCCGAGTCGATCGATCCAGGGGAAGGATTCAACCAGGGACAGGCGATCGGTGCCGGGGTCAAATTGGGTCACGATCACTCCGGTAATAATTGTCAGGCCAATCCAGTTCAAGATGGCCGCCTGGCGGGCCTGGGTGGCGTTGACTTTGCCGGGCCAAAGGGCGATCGCGATCGCGCCGACAATGGGAATCCAAACCAACAAACTCAGCAGCACAGTTTTTGCCTCTCTGTCTCAGCCATCAATCATCAGCAACCAATCATCTATCTCAGCCATCAATCAGCCGTTTATTGGCCCGTGGCTCGCCCGTGACTCGCCTGCTATTCGCTTCTGAATCTTCCGTTTCTTGCCCATTGGGTTCCTAGAACCACAGTTGCGCCAGAGACCATCCAGCCAAGACCACCATCATGCTGACGCTGATCAGCACCACCAAAACGTAGCCTTGGGATTGGCCGGAGGTGCTGTATTTCAAGCCCTCGCCACCAAACAGGGCCGCTACCCCGACCAAATTCACCAGGCCGTCAATGACGTAGCGATCGATCCAGGCCGTGAACCGGGCCGCCGCCCCGACCACGAGGGCAATGGTGAACCGATAGATTCGATCGATATAAAAGTCGTAGGCCAACAGGTCTTGCAGGGCTGGAATCGGCAACTTCACCGGCCGCGCCACAACCCCAAAGCTATAGATGGCAATCCCGATCGCCGCGCCCAGGGCCGCCGAAGTCACCAGGGCGATCGTTTCTGTGATCGGAAATTGCAGCATTCCCACCCGGGTTAACAGCAGTTGCCACCGCTCCAACATCAAGGGAACCAACAGGGTCAGGACGATCGAGGACACGATCGGCACGGCCATAGTCCAGCCCACCTCCGGGGCCCGGCGAGTTTTGGGTTGTGTGGAGCCACCAAACACCAGCCCAAACACCCGGGCCAAGTTCAGTGCTGTCAAGCCATTCACCAGCAA
This sequence comes from Limnothrix sp. FACHB-406, assembly GCF_014698235.1. Taxonomy (NCBI): domain Bacteria; kingdom Bacillati; phylum Cyanobacteriota; class Cyanophyceae; order Pseudanabaenales; family Pseudanabaenaceae; genus Limnothrix; species Limnothrix sp. FACHB-406. The sequence goes on from NZ_JACJSP010000009.1 coordinate 143,685, forward strand.
GACCACCGCGATCGACCAACTGGGCATGGCTGGCTCACTGAGCCACCGCTCCATGGCCCAAAAGGATCCCAAGGGCAACAGGGCGACCATCCCCATGGAGCCAGCCACAAAAGCCATAGTCGAAACGGGCATTTTTGACCACAGGCCGCCCATTTGGGTCATGTCTTGGGTGCTGGTGTTCAGAATGACACCGCCAATGCTGGTGAACAGAGCCGCCTTCGCGATCGCATGGGTCAGCAGCAACAGCAACGCCACATCCGTTTGTTGCAACCCCACCGCAATGAACACCAACCCCAGATAGGCGCTGGTGGTGTGGGACAGGGCCCGCTTCAGGTCAATTTGGGCAATTCCCACCAACGAAGCCCCGATCGCCGTCATGGTTCCCAAGGCAATGGGAATCGCCGACCCCAAGGGCGACAGGGCCAACACCGGAGCCAGCTTAATCAGCACATAGGCTCCACAGGCCACCACGATCGAATTCCGCATCAGGGAAGCTGGATTGGGCCCTTCCATGGCTTCGTCCAGCCACAGGTGCAGCGGAAATTGGGCACATTTGCCCGTGGGCCCCGCAATGAGGGCGATCGCCAGCAAACCTGCTTGCCAGTCCGTTAACTGAGCCGTTTGGGCCCAATCCGCCAAGTCCGAAAAATTCAAACTGCCGCTGAGGGTCGAAAGGGCCAATGTCCCCATCAGCAGCAAAATATCCCCCACCCGCTTGGTCAGAAAAGCATCGCGGGCCCCTGTAACGGCCAAGGGCTGTGCATACCAATAGCCCACGATCAGATAGGTGGAAAGGGTCAGCATCTCTAGCAGGCAGTAGCTCAACAGCAAAGAATCGCTAATCGCTAAGCCGCTCATGGCCCCTTCAAAAAAGCCCATCATGGCGAAGAATCGCGCTAAGCCCCAGTCCTTTTCCAAGTAACCTAGAGAGTAGACCTGCGCCACCAAACTCAGCCCTGTGACCAGCTCCATGGCCCCCAAACTGACCGGAGAAACCTCCAAGACAAAGGAGAGCTTGAAATCCGCCACCTCCAGCCAATTAAAACTGAGGTATTGCGCCTCCTGACCCCAAAACTCCCGAAACAGCCAACCGCCGTGGATGGCGGCCAAAATCGTCATCAATAGGTTGATGTAGGCGGCGGGCCGGGGCCCCGTGCGTCGGATGGTTCCCGTGGCCCAAGGCAGGGTCATCAACGCCCCAATCAAGCCATAGGCCGGCACAAGCCAGACGGTTTGCACCAGCCATTGAGTCAGAGGGGGTAAGGCGGTCATGGGCGATCGCGCTCAAGGTAAGGGTGAACAGGAAAATTTAAAAAGGCGCAAAAAGGCGCAATCAGGCGAAAAAGACAGCAATAGCCAGCAATAGCCAGCAATAGAGCTAAAAACAATCAGGCGCAAAACGGACGGCAAGTTGGCCGGCCATCGTTAAGCCTAGCAAGGGATTGGATCGGTTTTGATCCTCTGCGATCCTCAGTTTGGCATCCCCTGTAGCTGGGTTCGTGCCGCTGCCAAGGGAGCCATACCTGGGGCGATCGGGTATTTTGACCCCATGGTCTAGTCGAGCAACTTCGGTTGTTCGGTTAGGGCCGGAATCCCTACGCCTTTAGGCTGGGGAGGATATCAACGTTGAAGACGATGATCCAATGTTTTTGATCATTTCATGCAAAGGTCATGCAAAGGCGTTGATGGGATGCCTTGGGCAATCGAGATCAACTTTGCAATTCCTTTGCAGGGGGATTAATTTTTCTGATTTTCTGATAAGCGAACGAGGGCTTAACCGCAAGTTATCAAAACGATTGAGATTAAAAAAGCTGATTGGGGACGCTTTTCACTACACTAGGAAATAGGCAAACTAGTTAGTAAAGCGTTCATTCCTGCCCAGGTAGCAATCCGTAACGAATCGTTGCGGGGCGAATTGCCTTAGGTGCTGCCCCCTGTAGCCTAATGCGTAGGGAGCCGTAACTAGGCTTGGGAAGTTCGTCAACGCTATTCTGCGGGGGAATCGCGGGTTCAGTGGGTTTTTTTACGAAAACCCGCGCTCTATCGTGCGTATTATTTCCAATTCTTGAGAAATAATGGCTAGCGCCAGATCCCCAAGGGGGGTACGATAAATGCCGCGATCGCACTAGCGCAGGGACGATCGTCCTTGGAAACAACCAAGGCGTTCTACAACATTCGCGTTTACGACACAACATAAGGAGTTCGGCAATGCCTATTGCAGTCGGAATGATTGAAACCCGTGGTTTTCCCGCCGTTGTGGAAGCCGCTGATGCGATGGTGAAGGCCGCTCGGGTGACCTTGGTGGGCTACGAAAAGATTGGTAGCGCCCGCGTGACCGTAATCGTCCGTGGCGATGTGTCGGAAGTGCAAGCTTCCGTGGCCGCTGGCGTGGAATCTGTGCGCCGCGTGAACGGTGGTGAAGTGGTTTCGACCCACATCATTGCCCGTCCCCACGAAAACCTGGAGTATGTGCTGCCGATCCGCTACACCGAGGCAGTGCAACAGTTCTCGGAATAGTCATCCAAGCGCGAAGTTGGCTGCGTTAGGCTTTGACGCAATTTCAGCGGGCAGCAGTTTTTAAGCGATCGAGCATGAGAATCAGTCGTCTCCATCAGCGGGCAAACCCCAGGGCACTGGGGAGCTTAAACCATTGGTGTTGAGATCAAGGTTCCGAATGCGCTGGCATGACGCGATCGCCCTATCGAAATTGGTTAAGACCTAACTTCATCCAACGGGCCAAAAATTTTTGTTTGGGTCTGATAACGACTCGATCGCACTGTCGGTTAGTCAGTGCTTGTCCCGATATTCCGAAACAATGCAATTTATTGAATTGCAAAGCGTTTTTAGAACTTTCTGATCGAGGCGATCGCTTCGATCAGGTCAGTGGCTAAAACGGATAGGAGTGTTGAGGGTGAGTCCTCGTAAAAAAAGCTTCAAAGTGCCTGTTGTTTTCGCGATCGTTCACAGTGCTGGTTTGAATCAGTTGCTATGCAAATTGCACGGGTCTGCGGCACGGTGGTTAGCACCCAAAAGGAACCCAGCCTACGGGGTGTGAAGTTTCTGTTAGTGCAGTTGGTCGATGCGGCTGGTCAGCTCACGCCGAAATATGAGGTGGTGGCTGACGGGGTGGGGGCTGGCATGGATGAATGGGTGCTGGTGGCCCGGGGCAGTGCTGCTCGTCAAGTGGAGGGGGGCGAAGGTCGTCCAATTGACGCGGCGGCCATTGCGATCATCGACACCGTGAGCGCTGAGAATATGCGCTTGTACAGCAAGAGTGATGAAGACCGGCTGCTGTTGCCCAATAATGCCCGGTTGCCGAATTAGGGTCACCAGTGCGGAGTTACCAGGAATGGTCTATGGACTTACTTCTAGGTCTGTTCCAGGGATTTGCAATTAAGAGTGGCTAATGGCAATGGGGACTCATGGCAACTTGGGTGAATGGCAACTTGGGTGAATGGCAACTGAAGTGCGGCGATCTAGTGATCAGGTCAACTCAATGGAGTCACTTGATCATCTAAATCAACGACATGGAAGGCAGCCAGTTCGGCCCTGCCAGCCTGGGTCGCAAACGCAGCCACCTGCACCGCGATTGAGTAGGAAGCTTCCTGGTTGCAGCATTCGCTAGCGAATCGCAGCAATTGTTAGTGAAGTCGTGACGGAGGTTTTAAGCATGGGATCGCGAGGGGCAAATGGAACGGTTATTGATCGGAAGTCACTGGCTTCCGATCAATCCGTGCGGCCCGCCATCCATCCCACGGCTCAAGTTCATCCGTTCGCCAATGTGGTTGGTCAAGTAACGATCGCCGCTGGGGCAAGGGTGGGGCCAGGCACATCGGTGCGAGCCGATCGGGGCGCAGCGTTTCACATCGGTGCGGGGGCATCGGTGGAAGATGGAGCGTTGATCCATGGGTTGGCCGACGGCTGTGTGTTGGGGGATGACGGCCAAGATTATGCGGTTTGGATTGGTGAATCGGCGACAGTATCACACCTGGCGCTGATTCATGGCCCCGCCTACATCGGCAGCGATTGCTTCATTGGCTTTCGATCGACCGTGTTTAATGCGCGGGTCGGCGATGGCTGTATTGTGATGATGCATGTGCTGATTCAAGACGTGGAAATTCCGTCGGGGCGTTACGTGCCGTCGGGTTCAACGATTCTGACGCAGGAACAGGCCGATGCGTTGCCGGTGGCTCGGGAGCGCGATCGGGAGTTTGTGCGCCAGTTGGCCGGGTTGGATCATTGGCCTGAGGGGGCGATCGCCAACCCGACGGGCAATTGGCCCGCCAACGGTTCTGCTGTTCAAGATTATCGTTCTGAAGGTTCTGGGGGTTCCGTGGTTACGACGACGTTGAGCGCCGAGTTGGTGCAACAGGTTCGCCAATTGCTGGCTCAGGGATACCAAGTCAGCGCTGAATATGCCGACGCACGCCGCTTCCGGGCCAATGCCTGGACGAGCTGCGCCCTGCCGCGATCGGCCTATGAAAGCGACGTGCTGACGGCCCTAGAAGGCTGCCTGCGTGATCACGCGGGTGAATATGTGCGGGTGATCGGAATTGATCCTGCGGTTAAGAAACGGGTTTATGAATCGGTTGTCCATCGCCCGGGCGACAAGGTGGGCCAAGGCACGGTCACCAGTGCCAAAGCCAGCCAACCGAGCAGTAACGGCAACGGCTCCAAAGCTCCGACCAGCAATGGTGCGGTTGGTGGCGATTTGGCCACCCAAGTGCGCCAACTGCTAGCCCAGGGCTACCAAATTGGTACGGAACATGCGGATCCGCGCCGCTTCCGGGCCAATGCTTGGACGAGCTGCAAGCCGATCGACTCCACCAGCGAGTCCCAGGTGTTGAGCCAGCTCCAAGGCTGCTTGACCGACCACGCGGGCGAATATGTGCGCCTGATTGGGATTGATAAACGGGCTAAGAAGCGCGTTTTTGAATCGGTGATTCAACGGCCCGACGGTTCCGGAGCCAAGGCGGTGACCGGTGCTTCGGCAGCCGCTGCCAGCAATGGTGCAGCGGTGGCTACGGGTGGCATTTCGGCGGAAGCAGCAGCCCAAATTCGGCAACTGGTAGCCCGGGGTTGCAAAATCACGGCGGAATTTGCCGATGTGCGTCGCTTCCGAGCCAACGCTTGGACGACTTGCGGTTCGGTGCAAGCCACTTCGGAACGGGAGGCGATCACGTCCTTGAGCGCCTGCATGGCTGAGCACGCCACCGCCTATGTGCGTTTGGTGGCTGTGGAACCCGGCAGCAAGCGCCGCGCCGCTGAAATCATTGTTCAGCGTCCCGGCGTGCAAGCGGCCAACAATGCGGTGAGCTTCAGCGCTCCTGCGGCGGCCAGCACCAATGGCTCTGCTCCGGTAAGTGCCGGAAACGTGCCCGCTGCCGTGGCCCAGCAAATCCAAAAGCTCCTGAGCCAAGGCTACCGAATTGGCGCTGAATATGCCGATGCGCGTCGGTTCCGGGCTAATGCTTGGACGAGCTGCGGCGGTCTGGAAGGCTCCTCGGCTAACCAAGTGCTGGCGGCCCTGACGGCTTGCTTGGCAAATAACCCCACGAGCTACGTGCGTGTGATTGGCATCGACCCGACGGCCAAGAAGCGCGTTTACGAAGAAGTGGTTCAGCGTCCCGGTCGCTAAGACCCGGAGGCCCCCATCCCCCTATTCGGCTGCCGCATGATGACCCTGCAACCGCTACATCCGGTGGACGATCGCCAGTCCTGGATTTCCGGCGAAGTGACGCTTGATCCAACGGCGACGATCGCCCCCGGGGTGCTGTTACAGGCGGATCCGGGCAGCCGAATTACGATCGGCCCCCACGTGACGATCGGGATGGGCGCAGTTGTCCATGCCTGTCAAGGGGGGCAAATTGTCCTGGAAGCCTCGGCCCATCTGGGGGCCGCTGTGCTGCTGATTGGCGCGGTACGGGTGGGCCGATCGGCTTGCATTGGCCCCAGCACGACTGTTTTGAACCAGTCGATCGCCCCTGGTCAGCTAATTGCGCCGGGTCAATACTTAGGAGATTCAGGCCTAGGAGATTCAGACCTAGGAGATTCAGGAACTCAAAATTCAAATCCGGGAAATTCAGGGGCTGAAAATCCAGGGGCTAAGAATTTAAATACGGGAGATTTGAGGGCTGAAGATTTACCGGCCGCCGCTCAGTTCAACCAAACCCCGATCGCCCCCAGCCCACAACCAAACGCCCCGGTGACCGACGACCCGCCCGATCCGTTGCCCTCTCCCTGGGATGAGGACGATGAAGAACGCCAGGATCGGAGTGGCCGTTTCTATCGCCCGGGATTTTCCGGAAGTCCTTTTCCGCCTGCACCGCCCGCCGCGCCGCCCTTGCCGGAACCCGTGCCCTACCAAGCACCGCCGGGTTTGGCTCCCGGTGTCAGCCCCATCCAGCCGCGCCCGATCGCCACGCCAGCCATTCTTCCCGGCACTTCAGCAACCTCAACCACCTCAGAGCCGCTGACCTCGACACCGACTGTGGCCGAGCCGCCGCCTACCCCAAGCGCGATCGTTACCCAAACCACTGAGCATCAAATTGTGGAGCAAAAGGTGGAAGTCTATGGACGCAGCCACGTGAATCGGTTGCTGTCCATGATGTTTCCCTATCAGCAATCCCTGAACGGAACCCATGGAGCCGGTCAACTGCCCTCTGTCCACTCACCAGGCGCGGATGATCGGGATGAACCCTGAGTCTCTGTTCACCCGATCGCGCCAATCTCTGTGGCGGGCCGAACCTGTGGCAGGCCTAAGATAGAGGCAGCAATGTTCTGAATTGCCCCGAATTGCCCCGATCGTTCCCCTTGCGTCCCTCCCTTTTCTCCGATGACCGCTGCCACTCCCGCAAATCAATCTGCCCTCGGCATGGTCTCAACCCGCAGTTTTCCGGCAATTGTCGGCACTGCGGACATGATGCTGAAATCGTCGGGGGTGACCCTGGTGGGTTTCGAGAAAACCGGTAGCGGCCATTGCACCGCGATCGTGCGGGGCAACGTCGCCGATGTGCGAATTGCTGTGGAAGCTGGCGCAGAAACTGCCGGACAATTTGGGCAACTGGTGGGCAAAACCGTGATTCCGCGGCCGCTGCCCAACTTGGATGCGGTGTTGCCGATTCGGCCACCCAGTTGGGACGCTTTGGCGGAAATGCCCCGCAGCCCGTTTGCTAACCAAGCGGTGGGCTTATTAGAAACCGTCGGCTTTCCGGCCATGGTGGGAGCCGCCGATGCCATGCTCAAGGGAGCCGATGTGCGGTTGGCCGCCTACGAGACGATCGGGGACGGCCTTTGCACCGCCATCATTCGCGGCTCCGTGGCTGACGTGGGCATGGCGATTCAAATTGGCATGGCTGAAGCAGAACGGATTGGCCAACTCCACGCGGTGATGGTGATTCCCCGCGCCTTGGAAGACTTGGAACGGGCCTTGCCCTTGGCGGAACATTGGCAAGCGACAGTGGAAACTCGTCGGGCGATCCCGATCGAGCTGCATCAAGTGGAGCGGCGGGTGATGCAACCGGTGGCCCTGCCGGAGCTGCAACGCTTAGAACCAGTGGAGCTGCCGATGCGTGAGCCTCAGCAGTTGGAACGCTTTGAGGAGCGCCTCTAGGACGCGCTTGGGTTTCGTGATGGTTGCCTGATTGAAGCCAATCTGCATCCGGCCAATCTGCATCCAGCCAAAACCTGCAAATTGAATAGCCAAGTTAATAGCCCCTGAGCATGATGATTGCGCCAGGGGCTGATTTTGCGGCTGATTTTAGCGACGGGCCGTTACCGTGCCCGTCAAGTTGGCCAGTAGGGTCTCCACCGCTGCATCATATTGGGGATCGACCCGATCGGGGGCGGATCGATCCCCAATCGGCAGCGGGGGTGGGCCATCAATGGGGCGATTCGGCTCAATGCCGGCTTGGTTGATATCCCGGTGGGATGGGGTTTCATATTTAGCGATGGTTACCGCCAATCCGGAGCCGTCGGCCAAATCAAACAGGGATTGAATTAACCCCTTGCCAAAGGTGCGTTCGCCCACCAATTGGGCCCGGCCGCTATCTTGCAACGCCCCGGCCAAAATCTCGCTGGCGCTGGCGGTTCCCCGATTCACCAACACCACCAACGGCGCATCGGTGAGGGCATTGCCGCTGGCCTCGAAGGAGTCGAACACCCCTTGGCGATTCACCGTATAAACGATCGGCCCGCTATCAATCCATTGTCGGGCGATCGCAATGCCCGCCTGTAGCAGTCCGCCGGGATTATTGCGCAGATCGAGCACAAACCCCTCAGCCCCTTGTCGCGACAGTTGCTTGATGGCGGTGGCCATTTCCGCCGCTGCGTTGCCATTGAACTGGCTGAGGCGCAGGTAGCCAATATTGCGCCCCTGATCGCGCCGCAACTCCGCCACTACCGGATTAATCGCAATGCGATCGCGCACCAAGTCGTAGTCCTTAGGTTCCGGTTCCCCCGATCGCTGAATTTGCAATCGCACCTGACTGCCCGAGGGGCCGCGCATCCGCTCCGCCGCTTCATCCAAGCTCATGGCCTTGGTGGGGATGCCGTTAATGCTCAGAATTTGATCCTGGGGCAAAATTCCCGCGCGATCGGCCGGTGAACCCGCCAAGGGAGCCACCACCGTCAAAGCGCCCGTTTCGGGATCGAGCGCGATTTGTAACCCCACCCCGGTCAGTTCCCCGGAGGTGTTGGTTTGCAAACTGCGATATTGCTCCGGCGACAGGAATCGGGTGAAGGGATCCCCCAAGACCGCCAGCATTTCTTGAATCGCTCCATAGGTTTCCGTTCGATCGCGCAAGGGCTTTTTCAGCGCCTTTTCACGAATCCACCACCAGTTTTGATGATTAAACGTGTCGTCTATATAAGCGCGGTTAACAATTCGCCATGCTTCACTCAGCAGCTTTTGCTCCTGGGTCATGGCCCAAGCGCGATCGGTGGGCCCACCCAGCCACAGCAGCAGCACCCATAACCCTAGGAGGAGTCCAACCCTAAATGGTTTTTGAATCAGATTCTTAAGCATGAAACCGATCCTAACTGCTGAAAGGGGCTTCCTCAAACCCTACCCAAAATTGTTTAACTTGCGCGGTCGAGTGACAACCCGTCCCGGCGCGATCGCCCCCTGAGCCATCCCCTTCCTGAGAATGGCTTACGGACTCCCCGGATGGGTCAGCGCCATAGCCAGGCACTCCCGAAGGCAAAGTAAATCCCCCCCTCCGCGCGATCGCACCACTGATCGGGTCTCCGTATCAGGTTGGGAGGATTTCCAGTGTGTTAAATTTTTTAAAAAGCGCCATGCATTTTTAAGTTTCAGCCTCATCCGTTTCCAGCAAGGGACTCCGCAGCTATGTCGAAACTGTACGAATGGTTCGACGAGCGTTTGGAAATCCAAGCACTCGCCGACGACGTGACGGACAAGTACGTTCCGCCCCACGTCAACATCTTCTACTGCCTGGGCGGTGTCACGCTGGTCTGTTTCCTGATCCAGTTTGCCACCGGCTTTGCCATGACCTTCTACTACAAGCCCACCGTGGCAGAAGCGTTCTCGTCGGTGCAATACCTCATGACCGACGTGAGCTTTGGCTGGCTGATCCGCTCCATCCACCGCTGGTCTGCCAGCATGATGGTGCTGATGATGATCCTGCACGTCTTCCGCGTGTACCTGACCGGTGGTTTCAAAAAGCCCCGCGAACTGACCTGGGTAACGGGTGTGGTGTTGGCCGTGTTGACCGTTTCCTTCGGTGTGACCGGCTACTCGCTGCCCTGGGACCAAGTGGGCTACTGGGCTGTGAAGATCGTGTCCGGCGTGCCTGAGGCGATCCCGGTCGTCGGTTCGACCATTGTTGAACTGCTGCGCGGTGGCGAAAGCGTTGGCCAAGGCACCCTCACTCGCTACTACAGCCTGCACACCTTCGTCCTGCCCTGGATGATCGCCGTGTTCATGCTGATGCACTTCCTGATGATCCGCAAGCAAGGGATCTCGGGCCCCCTCTAAAGATGCGCTACCGGGTGTGGCTGGCTTGGTGCTCATTCGCCGGTTGTTGAATTGTGTATCGCCGTCTTGAACTCCCTCGGGAGCTTTTTTAGGATTGGTCTTCAGGATTGGTCTTAAGGATCGTTCAGGATCGGACTAAAGAACACAGGGAGCAACCGGCTCCACCCTTGTCCCACCTGCCGTTTTAAATTCCCTTCACGGAGAAGCGTTTAGCGATGTCCATCCTCAAAAAGCCGGATCTGAGCGATCCGAACTTGCGCCTGAAGCTGGCCAAGGGCATGGGTCACAACTACTACGGTGAACCCGCTTGGCCGAACGATTTGCTCTATGTGTTCCCGGTGGTGATCCTGGGAACCTTCGCCCTGATGGTGGGTCTGGCTGTGCTGGATCCGGCGATCGTGGGTGAACCGGCGGATCCGTTTGCCACGCCGCTGGAAATTCTGCCGGAGTGGTACCTGTATCCGGTGTTCCAAATCCTGCGGATTCTGCCGAACAAGCTGTTGGGTATCGCCTGCATGGGCGGCATTCCTCTGGGCTTGATGCTGGTTCCGTTCATTGAGAACGTGAACAAGTTCCAAAACCCCTTCCGTCGTCCGGTGGCCATGGCTTCGTTCCTGTTTGGAACTGCCTTTGCCATCTGGTTGGGTATCGGCGCAATCATGCCGATCGACAAGTCCCTGACCTTGGGCCTGTTCTAAGGCAGCGGGTTTGCTGGACAACTGCTGAAACTGATTGCGGCGATTAGTTGCTATCAGTTGCCATTGATATCAAACGGGGCGATCGATTCAGTTCGATCGCCCCGTTTTGATTGGGTTCTTGATTGGATTCTTGATTGAATTTTTGCTTGGTTTGAGCTTTCTGTTTAGTTTCATCTTTCTATTGCTGGCTTAAGCTCAAGTGCCGAATTGCCTATTTTGGTTGTTGTATTCCGTTTTTGTATTCTAAAGATCTTGTCTTGAGCTTAGCAAACTGATAGGCGGCTTTTGTTTTGCGGAGCTAATTGAGAATTCCCTGATTTTTAGACCGTTTTTGAGCAAATTCGATTGACTTTCCCTGGGGGCATGAGTATCATCTTGCTCAATAAATCCTAAAAGCCGATCGGAATACCGGGGTTTATAAAAAACAGCCTGCCCCCCTTCAGCCAAGCACCATGCGATTGTCTCTCCTCCAATCCCTGCAAGCTCTCCGCTCACAGCTCGACCCCCTGAACTCAAAGGCCCAGCGCCTTGGCCGCCGCACAGCCCTGCGATCGATCGCCCTGGCCGTGGCCAGCGGACTCAGTGTTTTGGCACTGTCGCCCACCAGCACCAATGCGGCGAGCGCACGCCTAGGCAATCCGTCTCCCCAAAATCAGCCGTTACAAATTAGCCAGAACAAGCCTGTAGAAATTACCTTGGTGACCTATGCCGTTACCAGAGCTGCCTACGACAAAATCATTCCGTTGTTCGTGGAGAAATGGAAACGCGAACAGGGACAAGATGTTGTTGTTAACGCCAGCTATGGTGGCTCCGGATCCCAAACGCGCGCGGTTTTGGATGGTCTAGAAGCGGACGTGGTGGCGTTGGCCTTGGCCGCAGACACCAAGCGCCTCGAAAAGGGTGGATTAATTAACCCCGGTTGGGAAAGTGAAGCGCCCAATAATGCGATCGTGACGCGATCGGTGATTGCGTTCGTCACCCGTCAGGGCAATCCCAAGGCTGTGCGAAATTGGCCAGACTTGCTGAAGCCTGAAGTCAGTATCATTACCGCCAATCCCAAAACTTCCGGGGTGGCTCGTTGGAATTTCCTGGGTCTTTGGGGTTCAGTTACCCATACCGGTGGTAGCGAAGAGCAAGCCTTGGACTACGTGCGGCAGGTTTATCGCAAGGTGCCGGTGCTGCCCAAGGATGCCCGTGAGTCATCGGATGTGTTTTTCCGAGCCAACCAAGGCGATGTGTTGCTGAACTATGAAAACGAAGTGATTTTGGCCGGGCTGCAAGGTCAACAATCCCTGTTTTATGTGGTTCCGCAAACCAACATTTCGATCGAGGGGCCCGTTGCCGTCGTTGACAAAATTGTTGACCGTCGTGGCACTCGGGCGGTGTCGGAAGCTTTCGTGAAATTCCTATTCACGCCAGAAGCCCAACGCGAATTTGCCAAATTTGGCTTCCGTCCTGTGGAGCCTAGTGTTGTCCGTGAGTTTGAAAACAAATTCCCCAAGGTGAACAAACTCTACACGGTCAATGACTTTGGTGGATGGGATGCCGTCAACAAAAAGTTCTTTGATGAGGGTGCAGTCTTCGACCAAATCTATACCAACCGCTAGTGAAAGATGCTTTTGAGCAACATCAAAAGTAATTAACTTTCTGGAGTGGCTTGACTAGTTTGTTGAAGAATGTCGAGGTTAACTCAAAGGCAGTTTTTGCAAGTTCACGAAAATGAGTGAATTTGCGAAGGCAGCCTTTCCTTGTAAGCAAAGACGTTAACCTCGAATGACTTCTCTGATGATGTTGTGTGGTTTTGTTTGCCTTCATTGCTTGCCTCTAGTGAATTATCTCGTCAATTGACGTGACGCTTCCTTCCTCGCTCCCTAATCGTGGCTTTACCTAAACTGTTTCCTTCATTACCGAATTTGGACTCTCTGGCTTTTGAACGAAAGACCGGAGAGTTTCAGCCCTCGATCGAGGTCGATTTGGCGGCGAATCCTGATGACGATTCCCCCGAGGCGATCGCTTGGTTGCATGTTTTAGAAAGTCCGGTTCCGCAATCGAAGGGTTTGTTTTGGGGCACGATGGCGTTGGCATTGGGTCTGCATCTTGTGCTCGGCTTCATTTCCACTGGAGATGAGGCAAAAGCACCGCCCACCAATCCTCAAGAGAAAAAGGTGCGCATCGTGCAGTTGCCCATGCCGGGCCAGCCGATCGCAAAGGCAGCCCCCCTGACACCGGCACGACCCACACCGCCCGCGCGATCGCCCATTCAACGACCGGCCATTAGCCGCCCTATTTCACGTCCAGCCCAGCGACCGATCGTGCAGCGGCCTCGCCAAACCCCGCCACCCGCGACGACCCCGCCTGCCACCACTGCACCCGCGACCACTGCACCCGCGACCACCGCCCCACCCGCCACCGGAGCCAACCCCTGGCAAGACTTTCCACAATATCCAGGGGCAAAACCAGGCTGCTTTAATTTGCAGTCTTGCCTCAGTACGGGCAAATCCTTGGCGGAAGTGTCGCAATTTTTCCAAAAGGAATTGGCGGCTCGCAAGTATTCAGTTCAACCGGCTAATGGCAGTGCCAACGGCGGGATTGTTTTGCAGGTTTCCCGTGATGGGTTAACGCAATTTTTGAGCATTTTGAATGCGGAGGAATTGGGGGCAATTTATGTTTTGTCAGAGCAGCCTGTTGGCTTGGGAGATTTGACCAAGGCGATCGAAGTGCCAAACGAAATCTACAGCGTGCTGAGTGGTTTGGCGGCAGAGGATGCAACCGCCGCTCAGTTTGCTCAACCCAATGATTTCTTCCCGGCTGGCACGGTTCGATCGGAAATTGCTGCCATGAAGTTTGTGGCTGGCGAAGATCCCACGACGTTCTTTGATGCCTATTTCCGCACCAACCTGGTCAACAACGGCTTTGATCCCCAAGAAACCAATCAGCAATATGGCGGCGGTTTTGTTTATCGCGTGAAAAAAGCCAGCTTGGTGCTTTACCTCAACCTAGTGCCCACGGCTGACAACAGCGGCACGATCGTGGTTGTTTGGCGGGTTGCACCTCAATGAGACATTAACCCAGCCGCACAAAACCAGAATTGACTTGGGCGATCGCCTGTTTAATTTCCAATGATCAACTTCCACAAAATATGGATTCATTGATCGCCCGATCGTAGCCATTGTTCAGGAACCCAAATAGGAGCTAGGAATCGATGTCGAATTTGTTTCAGTTGATTGCTGTTGGTGGGCCGGTGATGATCCCCATTGTCGGGATGTCGATCGCCACGGTTGGTTGCGGACTAGAGCGATCGTGGTTTTGGTATCAACTCCTGAGCCGTGAAGATCGTATTGTGCGGGAAGTTTTAGAAGCCGCCCACTACGATTTGGCAGATGCAGCAGCGATCGCCCGCCAAGCCAAGGAATTGCCGATCGGGCGGTTTTTATTAGCCCCTTTGCGGCTCCAAGATCCCACCCCAGAAACCTTTCGCCTCGCCCTGGAAACAGCAGCCGATCGCGAGTTTATTGAAATGCATCGTGGGGACAAACTCCTCGAAAGTGTTGTGGGCATTGCCCCGCTCCTGGGTCTGTTGGGAACAGTGACTGGCTTGATTGCCACCTTTGCCAACCTCAACATTGGCGGCTCCGGAGGTGGAGAAGAAGCTAGTAAAGCAGCAGCCGGGATTGGGGAAGCCCTCACCACAACGGCTGGAGGAATGATCGCGGCGATTTTAGCCTTAAGTATCCTCAGAATTTTAGTAACTTTCCAAACTAAGCAAATGCAGTACTTTTCCCAGGTAGGCGCTGCCCTCGAACTGATTTATCGGCAGGTTTGGTATGAAGCCAACCGAGATGATTCAAACACGAATGCGTTAGAAGCAGAATCTGACTCAAACTTGAATGGCATCAATCTAAGATCTGAAAAAACTGCAACAACTAACTAACTTATGCCAAGTCAAGTCATGAATAAAGCTTGATTGATGCAGCGCAGAAAACAGTTTTCTAGGAGCACAGGATATGTATTCCCGCAATCGTCGTAATCAGCCTTCTTCGCAGATTCCCGAGGTTAACTTGGTGCCTATGATGGATGTGATCATGACTATTTTGACCTTTTTTATCATTGTCTCCATGACCTTGACGGGGAATAATAGCGCCCTAAAAATTAACCTGCCCAAGGCAGATGCGCCCCCAGCTAGCAAAGAAAAAACGCCTGATCCTTTGATGGTGAGCCTGTCGAATACTGGGCAAATTTCGGTGGGTAGCCAACTGGTTTCCGAAGCAGATTTGATCTCGCAGGTGCAAACCTATTTGGGCAAAAGTCCCGAAGGTGCTGTTTTATTAAAAGCCGATAACAAAGTTGCCTATGAGCAACTCGCCAAACTCTTGGGTAAGTTGCAGAAAGCCGGGGGCGATCGGGTGTCGTTGGCGATCGAGTCACCCTAGATAGTCATGCAGAAGTGTTGAATGACAGATTCAGGTTATAAAAAAGGGGTAAGAAGATGTAATTCTTACCCCAAACAATCAAAAAGTAGTACACCAATGTTACGCTCATT